>CAMYLL010000123.1 GCA_947259235.1 uncultured Pseudodesulfovibrio sp.
GGCCGTGCGCTCCGAAGAACTCACGGCCCCATCCATTGTCATTTCGCCCGAATAGTCAGCGCATTGTTCAATCGTTATGAGCGGTTGCCAGACTTAGCAACAATATTTTCAAAATGCGCCAAATAAAAAGGGGTCAGGTTTTTCAACCTGCCCCCTTGATATTGCGTGGTGCGCCCGAGAGGATTCGAACCTCTGACCTACGGATTCGTAGTCCGGCACTCTATCCAGCTGAGCTACGGGCGCGCAAACGAAGACCTGTTTATGCTCAAGACCCTCGTCTGGTCAAGTGATTTTTTAGGAATTTTCGAATTTTGTCTCGAATCTGTCCTCAAGCCCGCATGTCAGCTGTGCGCTTCTGGCGTGTATCCTGATCAGCTCCGTGTCAGGGTGGGCCGCGAATTCCTCCATATACGGGTATTTCATTGAAAACCTTTTGACGATGGCGTCGATGGTCTGGTCCTTGCGGATGGGGACGTATACTCCCTGGATGGTCAGGGCCTTTGCTGCGTCCGGGTCGCTCGGCAGCCGGGAGTCCCGACTGTCAATGAGCAGGCTCACATGGGCGCATTTTCTGAGGTTGCGATTCTTGCGCGAGGTTTTCTTCGTCAGGAAGAAAAACTTCATGGACGCATGATCGACAAGGTAGGTCATGAGCGACGTGTATGGCTCGAGACCGTCGAACGTAGCCAGGACGCACAACTCCTGATTCAGGATCATGTCGTCTATGATTTGCAATTTGTCTTTGCTCATGGAAAGAAGCTATGACGGCAACGAACCGTCCGCCATTATAACCTGCGCCGACGCGGTTTTTTGTCGTCGCGCAAATCACAGCGAGCTTGCATGGACTCATCGCCCCTTGAAGAGATCATAAGAAAAACCGAGTCGCTGCTGACCGACGTCCTCGCAGTCGCAGACCCCGCCCTGGCCCGCGTGGCCTGGACCGGAGGCAAAGACTCCACCGTGGTCCTCTTCATCTGGAAAACCTTGCTCGATCATTACGGCCTGGGCCCGGTGCGGGCCATCACTCTTGACACGGGCTGCAAGTTCCCGGAGGTCATTGCCTTCCGCGACCGGCTGGCCCGGGAGTGGGGTGTTGATCTGCATGTGGCCCGCCCAACGGTTGCCCTCGGGGACTATCCGATGGCCCGGGACGTTGTGGCCTGCTGTCGCGACCTCAAGGTCGAGCCTCTGGCCCGGGCCGTGAGAGAGACCGGAACTACCCACCTGCTCACCGGCATTCGCCGCGACGAACACCCGGACAGGGCGGACCGCCAGCCCCTAGAGCCGCGAGACAACCCGGCCCATGTCATGGTCAATCCGCTGCTCCAGTGGACGGAAACCGACATATGGGCTTTTCACACCCTCTTCGACCTGCCGCATTGCGAACTGTACGACCTCGGTTACCGCTCCCTGGGCTGTCAGCCCTGCACGACCCGGCCCGGCCATGGGGACGGTGAGCGGGGCGGTCGGCGCAAGGCCAAGGAGTGCTCGCTCAGGACCCTCACCAGCCTCGGATATTTCTGATCACGTCAGAAATCATTCGTTCTCTTTCGCCTGGGAGATATTCCCGATCCTATTCGGGAAAAATTCTCCCGATATTTCTCTACCTTTGGCGTTCACATTCCGCGATGGAACCGCCGCATCTGTTTTTTACAAAAAAGTAAGGGTAGTTAGAGAAATGAAATTGCGAGCGTTTTTCAGCGCCGGGGGTCTTGACCAATCGATTAACTTCCCCTAATAGCCCTTGTTTACTAGGCTAAGGGTAAGGTGCATTCGCACTCGAAAACGGTTGGAGGTGATCCGTTTTCCGGTGTCCGTTGTACTCGTGTCAATCTTCTGAAACGAGGTCATCATGTCGAATCTGCTGTTCCTTCTCATTCTTCTTCCCGCAGTGGCTGCGCTGGTCTGCTACTTCGTACGGTCGAGTGCCGTGCGGACGCTGACCGTCGTCGCCACCGGTGCGATCCTCACGATCGCATCGCTGGCGCTGCTGGGGCAGGGGACATTCGAACCGCTCGCCGTCGGGTCGTTCCTGGGCATCAGCAGCGATTTCCTGGTCACAATCCTGGACTTCGCGTTGCTGGGCGTCATCTTTGCTTATGGTATCAAACACAAGAACCTGCTGATCCAGGGCTTCACCTTGGCCCAGGCAGTACTTCTGGCGTGGTTTGAACTGGTCGTTGTCGAGCACGCTGCGGTCCCCGCGCTTGTCGGCGATCAACTGTCGCTGATCATGGTCCTTGTGGTCTCCATTATCGGTTCCCTCATCTGTATCTTCGCCATTCCTTATATGAAGGAACATGAAGAGCACCTGCACCTGAAGAAATCCCGTCAGCCGAGGTTTTTCCTTTTCCTCCTGCTGTTCCTGGGAGCTATGAACGGTCTGGTTTTGTCCAACAACATCCTGTGGCTCTATTTCTTCTTTGAAGTCACCACCCTTTGCTCCTTCATGCTCATCGGCCACGACGCCACCGAGATAGCGACCAAGAACTCGGTCCGCGCCCTGTGGATGAACTCCCTGGGCGGTCTCGCCTTTGTGGTGGGCATGATGCTGGTCTACTCCAAGACCGCAACCCTGGACATCTCCGCCATCCTGGCCGCAGGCCCGCAGGGCGCGTTGATGGTCACCGGCATCGGCTTCCTGTGCCTGGCCGGGTTCACCAAGGCGGCCCAGATTCCGTTCCAGAGCTGGCTGCTCGGCGCCATGGTCGCGCCGACCCCGGTCTCCGCGCTGCTGCACTCCTCGACCATGGTCAAGGCGGGCGTCTACGTGGTGCTGCGCTTCGCTCCGGCCTATGTCGGAACGCTGCTCTCCGATGGCGTGGCCGTGTGCGGCGCCTTCACCTTCGTCGCCTGCGCCGCCCTGTGTATCGGCCAGTCCAACGGCAAGAAGATCCTGGCCTATTCCACGGTCTCCAACCTCGGGCTGATCATCTGCTGCGCCGGAATCAACACCCCCCTCGCCATCACGGCGGCGGTGATGCTGATCATCTTCCATGCCATCTCCAAGTCGCTGCTCTTCCTGTGCGTGGGCACCATCGAGCAGGCCATCGGCTCTCGCGACATCGAGGACATGCGCGGCCTGTACGCCAAGTACCCCCGCACCGCGACCATCACCATCATCGGCATCCTGACCATGCTCCTGCCTCCCTTCGGCGTGCTGATGAGCAAGTGGATGGCCATCGAGGCCGCGTCCTCCAACATCTACGTCATCGTCATGCTGGCCATGGGTTCAGCCCTGACGGTCGTCTACTGGGCCCGCTGGGGCGGATCGCTCATGGCCACCCGGGCCGAGGGCGCCGTGCCCGAGAAGCAGGCCGCGCTGATCCGCATGCCGCTGACCGTGCTGTGCCTTGGTGCTGTGGTCCTGTCCATGGCCTCGCCGTGGATCTACAACTCCATGCTCGCGCCCATGTTCAACGCGCCGCCGTTTACCGTTAGCCTTGGCTCCCTTGACGCGGCCACCGGCTCCTTTGCCGTTGTCCCGCTGTTCATCGTCCTCGGTCTGGGTGCGCTCTACGCGGTCAAGGCCGCGTCCGGCTTCCGCAAGGTCAAGATCGTGGCTCCCTACCTCTCCGGCTCCAACGTCGGCGAAGAGGGAACCTACATCGGCCCCATGAACGGCCATGTCCCGTTTGCTGCTGGTAACATGTACCTGGGCGAGCTGTTCGCCGAAGGCAAGCTCACGCCCATCTTCAACGCGCTGGCGGTCGCTTTGATCGTGCTCATGCTGGGAGGGGCTCTCTAATGGAAACGCTTATTCTCGTCATCATCGGCCTTGTGGCCGGTCCTCTGCTCGGCGGTCTGATCGCCGGTCTCGACCGTCGGGTCACCGCCTGGTTCCAGTCCCGCCAGGGGCCGCCGATCATGCAGGCCTTCTACGATGTGGCCAAGCTGTTCGGCAAAGAGAAGATGGTCGTCAACCAGTGGCAGATCCTGTGCGCCTGGGTGTACATGATCGCCGCCGCCGCGTCGGTCGGGCTGTTCTTCGCCCAGGGCGACCTGCTGCTCATCTTCTTCGTGCAGGCCGTGGGCGCGGTGTTCCTGGTCATGGGCGCCATGTCCGCCAAGTCGCCTTACTCCCAGGTCGGCGCACAGCGCGAGCTGATGCAGATCCTGGCTTACGAGCCGGTGCTCATCCTCGTGTTCGTCGGCATCTATCTGGTCACCGGCAGCTTCTCCATCGAGGCCGTCTGGCAGCTGGACCAGCCCCTGCTGGCGAAGATGCCGCTGCTGTACCTGGCGCTGGGCTATGCCCTGACCATCAAGCTGCGCAAGTCTCCCTTCGACTTCTCCACCTCCCATCACGGGCATCAGGAGCTGGTCAAGGGCGTGCTCACCGAATACTCCGGCCCCTACCTGGCCCTGATCGAGATCGCCCACTGGTACGAGACCGTCCTGGTCCTGGGCCTGTGCGCGCTGTTCTGGTCCACCAACGTGGCCTACATGGCCGTGCTGCTGCTGGCCACTTACATGCTCGAAATCCTTGTGGACAACACCATGGCCCGCATGACCTGGCGTTGGATGCTCAAGCGCGTCTGGCTGCTTGGCATGGGCATGTCCGTTGTTAACCTCATCTGGCTGTACGCGGGGTAAGTTATGTTCGGTTCATTTATCAAGAAATCTCGCGCCAAGTCACCGTGGATCATTCATTTTGACTGCGGTAGCTGTAACGGCTGCGACATTGAGGTCCTGGCCTGCCTGACCCCTCTCTACGATGTGGAGCGGTTCGGCGTTGTCAACGTGGGCAACCCCAAGCACGCCGATGTGCTGCTGGTCACCGGAACGGTGAACCACCGCAACAAGAAGGTGCTCAAGAACATCTACGACCAGATGCCCGAGCCCAAGGCCGTCATCGCCATCGGCGCGTGCGGCAATACCGGCGGCGTCTTCCGCGAGGCCTACAACGTGGTCGGCGGCGTCGATCAGGTTATCCCCGTAGACGTCTACGTGCCCGGCTGCCCGGCCAAGCCCGAAGCCATCATCGACGGCGTTGTCGTCGGCCTTGGCAAGTTCGCTCAAAAAGTGGAAGAAGCCGACTAGGCTGCCCGCAAGAGGTGAAATATCGTGATAGGTAAAGTGATAGATGTGACCGTCGACAACGTTGTCGGCGAGGTCATGAAAATGAAAAACGACGGGCACAGGCTGGTCACGTTCTCGACCTACCAGGAAGGCGAGGACGGTCTGGGCATCCTGTACCATTTCGACAAGGAACTCGAAACCACCCACCTGCGCATGACGGTCAAGCGCGACGCTCCCATCCCGAGCGTCTCCGGCGTCTACTTCGCCGCGCTGCTGGTGGAGAACGAGATTCGCGACCAGTGGGACGTCAAGTTCGACGGCCTGGTCCTTGACTTCAACCGCTCGCTCTATCTCGACCCGGAGGTCACCCAGGTTCCCCTGGTCTCCAACGTCAAGATCGAGCCCAAGAAATAGGGGAGGCTGACATGGCTACTACCGTAATTCCCTTCGGCCCGCAGCATCCCGTCCTGCCCGAACCGGTCCACCTCACTCTCAAGGTCGAGGACGAGATCGTCAAGGAGGCCATTCCGGCTCTGGGCTACGTCCACCGCGGCCTGGAGAAGCTGGCCGACATCCGCGACTACCACCAGATGATCCAGGTCTGCGAACGCGTCTGCGGCATCTGCTCCATGATCCACGCCGTCTGCTACTCGCAGGCGATCGAGGAACTCATGGGCGTCGAAGTGCCCAAGCGCGCCCAGGTCCTGCGCGTCATCTGGTCCGAGCTGCATCGTACCCACTCCCACCTGCTCTGGCTGGGCCTGTTTGCCGATGCCTTCGGCTTCGAGTCCCTGTTCATGCAGTTCTGGAAGATCCGCGAGCGGATCATGGACATCAACGAGGCCACCACCGGCAGCCGCGTCATCGTGTCCGTGAACGTCATCGGCGGCGTGCGCGCAGACCTCTCCCCCGAGCAGATTCGCTGGATCCTCAGCGAAGTGGACATCGTGGAGAAGGAAGTCCGCGCCCTGCAGGACACCATCATGAACGACTACACCGTCAAGGCCCGTACCGTGGGCGTTGGCGTGCTCTCCAAGGAAAACGCCTACCTCCTGGGCGCTGCCGGTCCCACCCTGCGCGGCTCCGGCGTGGCGCAGGACATGCGCATGCTCGGCTACGGCGGCTACTCGGAGATCGACTTCGAGCCTGTGGTCGAGACCTCGGGCGACTGCTGGGCCCGGTCCACCGTCCGCTTCCGCGAGACCCTGCAGTCCATGGACCTCGTCCGCCAGGCCATAGCCAAGCTCCCCGAGGGCGAGCTGGCCGCCAAGGTCAAGGGCAACCCGCCCGAGGGCGAAGTCTACACCCGTGTGGAGCAGCCGCGCGGCGAGTGCGTCTACTACATCAAGGGCAACGGCACCAAGCACCTTGACCGGCTGCGCATCCGCACGCCCACGTTTGCCAACATCCCGCCGCTGCTGGCCATGCTGCCCGGCTGCGAGCTGGCAGACGTGCCGGTCATCGTCCTTTCCATCGACCCGTGCATCAGCTGCACTGAACGCTAAGGAGGGACCGATATGCTGTTTACACCCACAGTCATCAAGAACCTGCTGAAGAAACCGGCCACGCGCCTGTATCCCTTCACTGTCCGCGAGCCTTTCCCCAACTACCGGGGCGAGCTCTATATCGACATCGACGGCTGCATCTTCTGCGGTACTTGCTCGCGCAAGTGCCCCAGCCAGTGCATCGAGGTCGACAAGAACGAGGGGACGTGGACCTGCAACCCCCACGCCTGCGTCTACTGCGGCATCTGCCGGGACAGCTGCCCGACCAAGTGCCTGCACATGAAAGACGTGCACCGCAAGCCCATGACCGAGCGGATCATGATGGTCGAAAAGGGCGAGCCGCCCAAGCCCAAGAAGAAGGCCGCCGCTGCCGAGGCCCCCAAGGCCGCCGACAAGAAGGCCGAGCCTGCCAAGGCCGACGACAAGAAAGCCGAGCCCGCCACGGCGGACAAGGCCAAGAAGAAATAGCGTCGACCTGGGTTGTAAGAAATGATGACGCCCCGTCCTCGTAAGAGGGCGGGGCGTCTTGTCTTTATTTGTCGCAATGCGGGCCAGGGCTGCCGTGCCCGGACCCACCGTTGCGGGCGGGCTAGAATCGCCTTCGTCGTCGTCCATGGTCAGGGCCACGCCGCCGGGCTTGGCCGTGGGTTTGGACGAGGCCTGCGGGAGCTGCTTGGCCGGACGAGGCTTGACCACCTCGACCCGCGAGGACGGCGGCCGCTTGCCTGCGGAGCCGCTGACCTTGAAGAAGGCCGTGACCTGCTGCAATCCGTGGGCCTGGTTGGCCAGGTCGTTGGACGTGGCGGCCATCTCCTCGGAGGCGGCGGCGTTTTGCTGTACCACCTGGTCGAGCTGCTGCAAGGCGGTGTTTATTTGATCCGCACCGGAGTCCTGCTCCTGGCTGGCCACGGCGATTTCCTTGATGAGCTGGGCGGTCTTCTGAATGTCCG
>CAMYLL010000124.1 GCA_947259235.1 uncultured Pseudodesulfovibrio sp.
CTGGTGTTCACGGCCAGCTTGAACCCCGCGCCACGCAGCCACCAGAGGAACTCGCGAACGCCCTCGGAACGCCTGAGATAGGGAAAAAGCGACTTGGAATCGAAATCCTGAATGATCGCCCACGCCTTCATGAAGAGCTCGCCCGGCGCGATAAACCGGATCGAATCCTTGTGGGTGCGGGAATGGACGTAGTACTTTTCCTCGTCCGTCAGTGGCGGCAGGCCGAGCTTGTCCTTGATCATGCCGTAGTAGCGCAGGTTGGCCTCGTAAGAGTCTATGAGCACGCCGTCACAATCGAAAATGATGCACTTGAGTCCCCGCAGCAGGCGGGGATTCATGAGTTGGTTGGCAAGAGCCATGTCTGTCTCCTGTGGCTAGCTGATGATGGCGACGTTCAGTTGGCCCACGGCGGCAGGCAGCGACTCGGGGGGCTTGCGCCGTCCGGCGAACCGCCAGGCGGGCATGGTCGCGATGCGCGCACCTTCGGGCAACCCGAGTCCGTGGTCTGCCGGCGTAAAAGCCACCTCCCGGTCGTCCCAGGCGGCAAGGATATGCGGGGCGGAGCAGACAAGGACCGTGTCCTCCGGGATGAACAGAGGCAGGGCCTCGATTATACGCTCCCAAGGCAACGGCACTTCCTGACCGTCGGACATACCGCCTGTATGGCTCTGGGCGTTGCCGAGGCTCAGAGTCCGCTCTTCCATCCTGTCCTCGTCATCCAGCCCGATGGTGGTATCCATGGACTTCCATGAGTCCTTGACGCCCTGCTCCAGGCCGCGGACCTCAAGTATCTTCTCCTCGAAGAACCAGGCCAGAAGCAGAATGAACTGTGCCTTGGACCGGGCCTCGCTCATCTCGCGCTCGTCCTTGGAGCCCTGGGTTTGCACGAACCGCTGAGTGAGCTGGGCCTGGATGGAGGACGGCGTACCGTCATAAAAGTCGTCGGGTGTCAAAGCCCCGAAATAGGCCATCTCGCCCGGGTCCTTGAACTGCTCGCCAAACGTGACGCAGTCATGGATGAGGGACGCGGCGTTCTTGGGGTCCAGAGGCAGTCCGTCGGGGCGGTAGGCGTCCTCCGCCGGGTCCGGGGTCATGCCCGGATCGAAATAGCGAAGGCCAGGAAGAGACCTGCCGGGATTGAGCTCCGGGTGCATATGGGGAAATGACAGCAGCATGAGACGGCTCCTCACTTCAATTGACTGGTTTCATCGTGTATTTCAGGGAGTTCGTAGTGGCGACACCGACCTTCGCACAGGGGCAGCGAAAGGCGGCAGAGCCCATTGAGGACATGCGCGCACGCGGGTGACTCCGCCTCGCGGCAGAGGGCGTATTCCTCGCAGTCAACGGCCCGGGCAATGCGTTCGAACCGACGCTCCCACAGGTCTGGGACAGCCTCCTGGGCAACGCCGAAAAGCTCGGCCCGAACAAGAAAATCATCAAACGCCGACTCCCAGCAGGCCAACACGCGACACCGCAATTCACTGGAATATCCTGGATTAAGATGCTCCTCGTACAGGCAGCGTCCGAGTGTGTGATGCCGACAGTTGTCGCCCGGCATCCGCATGATGTCAGCCATGGGTCTCCCTGAATGCCGCCAAAACTGTGCTCGCGCACGGACGGCCATTCATATCGTATGGAAGGTGTAAAGCCCTGACCGCCAATTGTAAAGCGGAACACCCCTTTCACACCCCCCTGTTCCCTGTCGACAAAGAGTTCCATTTTCTTGACCTGTCCCGGACGCAGGTGTATAGGCACTGACAATTCACGACTTGAAGAATCAATACCATTGGAGGCTCTCTATGATCGGCGGATTCGGAGTATGGGAACTGTTGATTATCCTGGTCATCGTGCTGGTCATCTTCGGCGCCAAGAAGCTGCCCGAAATCGGCGGCGGCATCGGCAAGGCCATCAGCAACTTCAAAAAGGCCACCAACGAGCCCGATGAGATCGACGTGACCAAGAAACCGGAAGAAAAGAAAGAAGACTAGGACGACCCGGGTCGGACCTTTTTACGCCCGGTTGCCTCGGCAGCCGGGCTTTTTCGTGCCCTCGGAGCAAGGACCCCGGCCGTCTAGTTACCTGTCCTGGTCATCTGATAGCTCAGCCCGCGCTGGGGCAGAAAGCCGCGCAGCAGGACATCAAACCGTTCGCCGTTGACGACGCGAACCTCCCAGTTGGCCCCGACCCCGGTGGGCTGCATGTCCAGCTCCACAAGCTGCACTTCCTGCACCGCCGCGTCCCACTCCCGCAAGACGCGGTCGAACTCAAGGGCCGCATCGGGAGAAAACCAGCCGGAAACCGACAGCACATGCAGGTTGTTCCGAGCGTCGACAACCTCGGCGCGGGTAAAAAAAGGTGCCCACAGGTCAAACCAGACGGTGGCGAGATCCTTGCCCATGGCCACCCAGCGGTGTCCGCCATATTGCAGCCGTCCGCTATAGACGCCCTTGTCGTTTTTCTCAAGGGACAGAGCCGGTTCGCCCGTCGATTGCTGACCAAGACCGGTCAGGGCTATGAGCCCCTGCAAAGCGGCCGTCTCGTCCCCGGTCAGTCCGTCAGGCAGCTTCAGCGTCGCGGGCTGGGGGGCCTGTGTCGTGGCGAAAAGGCCCATGCGGCGCAGGTCGTCTCGCAGAGTCTTTTTGTCTATGAACACGTCGAGGTTGAGAATCAGCCCGGCGTTCATGGCCTCGGAGGACACTATCTTGTAGCCCTGCACATAGGGCTTGGAGTTATCGATCATATACTGCCGCAACAGCTCGGCACGGGTCTCGCCAAGCGCGGCCGGAAGCATGCGGACGGATTCGTCGAGCACGGCCTGGGCAAATCCCTCGGCCATGGCCCGGCTCCGAAGCTCCCTGGGGGAAACCCCCTCCTCGCCCGGCTTGAAAATGCGGACTTCGGTGGCGGACGCGGCTCCGGCCAGCAGACACAGCACCAGCGCACTCGTCAAAAATACTTGCATCACGCGCATGTCTATTGCTCCCCTGCGGACTTTGCCCCGGCTTGTTCTATCTGGTTTTGCGCGTCGTCAGGCCCGACAGTCGGCCCGACAGCCGGCCCCGCGGGCGGGTCGAGAACGATGACCACCCGGCAATTGTCCACAGCCTCGCCAACGCGCATCATGGCGCGAATCAAGCGGGCCATCGGGGTCGAGACCACCAGGTCCGTCCGCCAGGAACCGAAGGCGCTCAGCGCCTTGACCACCAACGGCCTGTTCCCCACACGTTCGCGCAGAGCCCCTTGGTCAGCCGTGGCCGCATAGGCCGCGACGCCCTTGTCGATGGCGTTGGCGCGACTGACCAGAAACGGGCCATAGGCACCGATGCCGTCCTGCCCGTAAATCACCGGAGCCAGGGCCGGGGTCACCTGCAAGCCCCGGGCATCCACTATGACGCCGGTAAAGCCGCCGGTGCCCACTCCGGTCTCCTCGGGAACCGTGTCGCCAAAGGCCATGTTCTGCTCCATGGAGGCGGACATCCTGGGCGGAACCCCGCTTTGGAACTGGATGGTGGTCGGCAGGACCAGCTCGGCCAGCTTGCCCCGGAACCGCTCGAAAACACGTACATCGCCCGCCTCCTCGAACACAGCGGGGCGCTCCAGGGGAGAATTCTGTACAACGCCGCGCACGCGGGCCGCCAGTTCGTCGTCCTCGGAAAGAGAGGCGCCCACCGTGCTTCTGGCGTCGATGCGCACGGCGAGGATCATGTCGAGCAGCTGCTTGCGCGCCTGGGTGGCGGCAAGGCGCACGGACAGGGGCGTCGGCGCGACACCCTGCTCATTGCCCAACGGGCGGACCACGGCGACCTCGCCGCTGCCCCAGGCAATGGTTCCGCCCTCGCCAACAGGCTGGACATATCCCTGGAAAGCTCCGGCCTGAACCGGAAACGTCAATATCATCATCAATAACAGAGCAACGCGTATGAAAGACATGTGTCGTAGATTTCCTTGGTCATGGACGGTTGTGATCTGGCCCGCAAAAATCACTCAGGCATGTATCGCGCTTGCCGCTTTTCCGCAAGCCGCTTGCGGCTGCCCCGCGCCGATGGTAGGCTTTCTCTCCCGGCAAACCAAATGGAGCACCCATGCGTATACACCTGATGCAGCACGGCCAATGCCTGTCCGAAGCGCTCGATCCTCACCAACCCCTGAGCCCGGTCGGGCGGGAGATGACGGAAAAGGCGGCCAATGCGGCACGCATCCTCGGCCTGCGCTTCGAACTCATAGCCACCAGCCCCAAGGTCCGCGCCATGCAGACCGCCGAGATCATGGCCAGGGCGACAGGCTACCCCGTCTCGCGGATCGAGGTGAGCGACGTGTTCAAAGCCACGGCCCCGGCCGAGGGGGCAATAAATTTCATAAATGAATACGAAGGATTGGACTCAATACTCGTGACAGGCCACCTGCCGTCCCTCGCTGCCGTGGTCGTGCGCCTGCTGGGCGCGAAGGGGTTGAAACTGTCCATGGTGAACACCGGCCTGACGCAGATTGAGGTCAATCTCGCCGAAGACACGAGCGTTCTCAACTGGCATCTGACACCCGCCCAACTCTCGCTCATCGCCGGAAGCTAGACTCCCCGCCCGGCCAGCCACCCGGCCACGCAGTCGGCCACGGCCTCGTCGTCGCCCGGCGCGAACCAATGAATATCGCTCTCCTTGCGGAACCAGGTGATCTGCCGCTTGGCATAGGCACGGGTATTCTTCACCCAGGCCGTGCGCGCCTGGTCCAGGGTCATCTCCCCGCGCAGATGGGCGAGCAGCTCGGCACAGCCTATGCCGGTCCAGCCCGGCGCGTCCGGGTCCGGGGTCCTGGCATAGGCAGCCATGGCCTCGTCCAAAGCCCCCCGCTCCAGCATGACGTCTATGCGCCGGGCGAGATGGGGCTCCAGGTCGTCGAGGGTAATGCGCATGCCGACCTTGAGGGCGTCATAGGGGGCGGGCGTATGCTCGGAGCAGGTGTGCCACCAGGTCATGGTATGCCCTGTGGCGAGGTGGACCTCTGCCGCCCGGGCGTTGCGCTGGGTGTCGTTTGGATGAATCTTGGCCGCGTAGTCCGGGTCGGTCCGCTCAAGCTCGGCGTGGAGCGGCTGCGGTCCCTCGTGCCTGATTCGCCGCAATACCTCCTCCCGGACATGATCGGGGATTTCGGGAATGGGCGCGATGCCGCTGAGCAATGACCGCAGGTACAGCCCCGTACCGCCAACGAGGATGGGCAGCCGCCCTTCGGCTCGCACCTCCTCGATGGTCTCCATGGCCAGCTCCACGAACCGGGCGGCCGTCATCCGTTCCGCGACGGGCAAAAACCCGTACAACAGATGGGGACAGGCGGCCTGCTCGTCCGAATCGGGCTGGGCCGTGATCACGGGAAAGTCCGCATAGACTTGGCGCGAGTCGAAATTGATGACGCTGGCGGGCATCCGGCGCGCAACGGCGATGGCTGCCGAGGTCTTGCCCGTACCGGTGGGGCCAAGCAGGCAGACTATGGGAGGCGATCCACCGTCCATGACGTGATCAGGCTCCCTCTCCGCAACCATACTTGAAGCCATACTTGACGTTGAGCGCCTTGACCACCGGGCCGGGGACCAGCCCGCAGACGTCGCCGCCGTACTGGGCCACTTCCTTGACGATGGTCGAGCTGAGATACATCCAACGGAAATCTGTCATCATGAACACGGTCTCTATGTCGCGCCGCAGCTTGCGGTTCATGAGCGCCATCTGGAACTCGTATTCGAAGTCCGAGACCGCGCGCAGGCCGCGCATGATGACCCCGGCCCCCCTGTCCTCGACATAGTCGATGAGCAGGGTGTCGAAGGATTCGATGATGATGTTCTCGTCGTCGCGAAAGACCTCCTTGGCCAGGGCGACGCGTTCCTCCACGGAGAAGAAGGTCTTCTTGGGCGTACTCCCGGCAATGGCCAGGATGACGTTATCGAAAACCTTGAGACCACGCCGGATCAGGCTGACGTGGCCCATGGTGAGGGGGTCGAAAGTTCCCGGGTAGACTGCCAGCCGAGGATTCAATTCCGCCATAAAACTATCCTGGTTTGACCGTATTCACGATCTGTTACGAGTTCCATTGCAGCTATCGGCCCGCTTGCTGGCGGCGTCACGGACGTCTCCACTTCGGCGAGGACGAAAGCGCCCGGAGCGATCCAGCCGTTGCCGAGCGCCTTTTCCAGAGCCGGAACCAGAAGATCCTTGCCATAAGGAGGATCGATGAAAACGAGATCAAAGGAGGCCGTCGGCGGTTTGGACAATAGCACAAACAAATCCTTGGCGACCACCCTCGCCCGTGATTTTTCCACCCCGAGCTCGTTCAAGTTGGCGCGGATCAGTCCTGCTGCCTTGGCGCTCTTCTCGATGAACCATGCCAGGGGCGCACCCCGGCTGAGGCACTCGATGCCAAGGCTACCGCTGCCAGCGAACATGTCTATGACCCTGACCTGGCCGAAATCCACCCCGCGAGCCATGAGCATGGAGAATATGGACTCGCGCACCTTCATGGTGGCGGGTCGATATCCCGGCCCCTCGCAGGTTTTGATGGACCGTCCCTTGAATTGACCGCCGACCACGCGCATGGGCTACATCTCCGAGATGAGCTCCACGATGCTCCGGTTGACGTCCAGCAGCCGGTCGCGCAGGTCCGCCTGGTCCACCCAGGGGCGGTTCTCCACGTCCTTGACCCGGCTCTTGAGCTCTTCGTAGAGATTGTAGGAGTCGCGCAGGAGGAAATCCCAATCCACATGGGGACGGGCCACGGCCATGTCCACCACGGGTTGCAGTTCCTGGCCGGGAGCCAGTTCCAGCTCTTCCATGTATTCGGGGATATGGACCTCGAACCCGAACTTCCGGGTGATCAGCTCGGCAAACTCCTTCTGCACTTCGGCCTCGCCGTGGACGAGGATGACCTTGGTGGGCCGTCCCTGCATGGTTCCAAGCCAGTCCATCAGATCATCCTGCCCGGCATGGCCGGAAAAGGCGTTGATGGTGAAAATCTTGGCCGCCACCACAACCTCTTCGCCGAAGAGGCGGATCTTCTTCGCGCCGCCCAGGATCTTGCGTCCCGGCGTGCCCACCCCCTGCCAGCCGACAAAGATGACGCTCGCCCCGGGCTTCCACAGGTTGTGCCGCAGATGGTGCTTGATCCGGCCCGCGTTGGCCATGCCGCTGGCTGAAATGACGACGGCCGGTCCGTCCGTTTCGTTGATGGCCTGGGACTGGTCCCGGCTCTCGGTGAAGTGCAGGTTGGGCAAATCCAGCGGGTGCTCGCCGTTGCGGATGTACTCCTGAGTTTTTTCATCATAGAATTCAGGATGTTTTCTGAATATCTCCGTGGCCCTGATGGCCAGAGGACTGTCGAGATACACCGGCATGTCCGCCGGGAGCCGCCCCTGCTTGCGCAGCAGGAACAGGCTGTAGATGATCTGCTGGGAACGCTCCACGGCAAAGGCCGGAAT
>CAMYLL010000125.1 GCA_947259235.1 uncultured Pseudodesulfovibrio sp.
CGTGCGCTCCGAAGAACTCACGGCCCCATCCATTGTCATTTCGCCCGAATAGTCAGCGCATTGTTCAATCGTTATGAGCGGTTGCCAGACTTAGCAACAATATTTTCAAAATGCGCCAAAGGAATTGGGGGCTTCCTGATGGAAGCCCCCGCGTTCATGCCTGAAGGGTGTGGTTGTATCGCCTTATGCGGCGACGACGCTGACCGCGCCTGTGGCGTTGGTGGCCACGAGCAGACTGACGGCATCGGCCCGGGTGGGGCCGGAGCAGGCGATCACGATGTCGCCGGTGTCGAGGTTGTAGTCTTCCACGGCCTTGTCGAAGTAGCCGGGTGCGGCCACTGTGGCCGCGTCGTCGTCGCTGCGGTAGACGAAGAGCTGCTGTCCGGGCACGCCGCCCATGAGCCGCATGTCCTCGCTGATGTAACCTGCCATGTTCTGTCTCCTTGCGATGCGGAGGGGCGCGCCCTCCGGTTAGATTGTCTGCCGGATGGCGCTAGACGATGACCGCGTCGTCGTCGCAGCGGATCTCGATGATGCCGTCGGGGTCGATGAGGCAGGTCCCGGCCGAGAGCATGTGGTCCACCAGGTGGGCGGCCTTCTCGGGAACCCAGTCGACAAACGCCTTGATCTCCTGACCCTCGGCCAGGCCCAGCGCGTTGCGGTGGTAGATGAAGCAGCTGCGCGAGCCGTCGGCAATGGGCAGCCCGGTGTGGAACATCCAGGTGATGCCCAGCCAGGTGCGGGATTCCGTGCCGGAGAGCCAGGGATACTGCTCGCCGGAGTAGTCGCTGGACTTGAACTCCTGGATGTTGAGCAGCTCGTTCCACTGGTGGGGACCGACCAGGGCGAAGCGGTGGCCGTCGTCGGCCACGTCCGAGGCGTTGAGAGTGCCGAAGGCGCGCAGGACCTTGTCCTTGGTCAGGCCGGTTCCGGCCTCATCGATGGTGTTGGCCGCGCCGCCCATGCGCTCGATGAGCAGTTCGTCGATCTTGCGGCCCAGGGCCCAGGCCCCGGCCTCGGCGGCCACCTTCTTCTCGTCCTGCTTCTCCTTGAGCTCGTCGAGCTTGTCGACATAATCGGCGGCGTACCAGTCGGACAGGGTGCACGAGACCGAGGTGTGATTGAGGTTCATCAGGGGGACGTTGCCGTGGCGGGTCTTCTTGCCCGCCGCGCCGCGGCCCACCTTCTGGAACACGCAGCTCGATCCCTGCACGCCGGTCTGCAGGCGCACGGTGTTGCGCATCTTGGAGCCGCGCTGCTGGTAGGACTGGTGCACCATCTCGGCGTACTCGGTGACGAATGAATTGGCGATGGTCGTGGACATTTTCTGTGTATCTCCTTGTGGTTGCGGTTGCATCGCCGGGTGTCCGAGGAGCGGCCCGGGTCCGGGTGTCCGCTCGGCCGGGCGCGAAACCGTTTCGCGCCGGGCAGCGGGCCGGACCAGGGCCATCGGGCCGGATGCGCAGAGCCTAGCCCCGGTTTTCAGGCCGGATGGAGAACAGGCGTCACAGGGATGAAACAAGGCGAAACAGGACGGACATTCCCTGTTGACGGGGTGTCCGGCTGGACGGGAACGCCATAGCTTTTTGCGGTATTTTGATAGTTGCAGGGTGCGGGAAGGGGCGGGTGTTCGAATCGGAAGCTCAGGGGGCAGGGAATGACGGAAGCGTCACGAGAGGGAGGCCGCCTGCGTCAGGGGCGTTGTCAGCCGCCGGGCGGTCGCCGCCCCGCACGCCTGCTGTGTCAGGCCGGGATGGGGCGGTTACACGGTCGTGTGATCAGGCGTCTTCGAAGAGGTCGCGAATCTCGTGCATGTCCCGGGTCCGGCCCAGGGCGCACATGAGCCGCAGGCGGGCCTTGGGGCCGCCCAGCCGCCCGCACAGGATCACGCCCCTGTCGGACAGGTCCGCGCCGCCGCCGGGATAGCCGTAGATGGGCCACACGCCGCCCTCGATGCAACGCGTTGCCAGAACCACCGGGATGGACGCCGCCAGACACTCCTCCAGGGCGGGGACAATGGCCGGAGGCACGTTGCCTGCACCGAATCCTTCAATGACAAGCCCTTTCATTCCTTGGCTTTTCAGGTGGTCGATAAGTGATCGGTCCATTCCCGTGAAAGCGGTCAGGAGCGGGACGTCGGCCTCGATGGACGCCGGTCTGAGCTTGCGGCGCGGGGCGTGGGCCAGGGGGCATCCGGCCAGGATCACGGACTCGCCCGCCACGTAGCCGACGATGCCCGCCTCGCGGGATTCGAAGGCGTCCACGTTGAGGGAGTTGACCTTGACCGCCTCGCGCGCGGCAAAGATGCGGTCGGTCATGAGCACGCAGGCTCCTGTTCCGGCCGGGATGGGCAGCAGGCAGGCGCGCACCCCGTTGATGAGGTTTCGGATGCCGTCGTAGCCCGACTCGGAATAGTAGCGCATGCTCCCGGTGAGGATGACGGGCTTGTCGGAGTCGATGACCATGTCGCACATGTAGGCGGACTCCACCAGCACGTCCGTGCCGTGAAGGATGACCGCGCCGAGGACGTCCGGCTCGGCCAGGGCGGCCTCCACCTCGCGGGCCAGGCGAAACATGTCGGCCGGGGTCATGTGCGGGCTTGGCTTGTCCGACCAGGGTATCGGGCGCAGGGTGACGCCCTCTCGCTGGGGGGCGAGCTGATTGAGCAGTTTGTCGAAGTTGTCGCCCGGGGCCACGCCGTGGACGCCCTCGGCCGGAGACATGCCGATGGTCCCGCCGGTAAAAAACACAAGGATTTCTTTGGTCTTGCCCGCGTCAGTCATGCTGTTGCACCTTGTTGCTGTCTGTTGGTGTCTCGGCGTGTGCCGTTACCCGTTCCATGTTGCAGAGTTCTTTGCAAAGCGCAAGGGGCGCGGGCGTCGGGGTTGAGCGGTGCGCCGGGAGGATCAGGCGGGCACGGCCGCACGCAGCAGGGCGTCGCGGACCGCGTCGATGCGTTCCGGGTCCGTGAGCTTGGCGCCGTCGGCCGTGCGGACGTGGAAGATATCCGCTGCGCGGCCCTTAATGGTGGTGATCTGCGACAGGTATATGGACAGGCCATGGGCGGACAAGGTGCGGGCCATGTCGTGGAGGAAGCCGATGCGGTCGGGCGCGGCCACTTCGATGATGGTGTAGAAGTCGCTGTCCGTGTTGTTCACGGTGACGATGGGGCGCAGGCGGGGCGGCTTGCGCCCGGTGTGCAGCGGCGAGTTGCGCCGCTCCTCCAGCCGGGCGGCCAGGTCGAGCTTGCCCACCAGGGCATAGGCGATGGACCGGCTGACGCGGGCCCAGACCTCGTCGGCAAAGAGGTTGTCCGGGGGGGCGCTCACGGTGAAGACGTCCACTGCCGTGTCGTCGGTCCAGGTGAAGAGGTCGGCCCCCAGGATGTTCAGCCCGTGCAGGGACAAGGCCCCGGCCATGGTGGCAAACAGCCCCGGCCTGTCCAGGGCCGCGATGGTCAGGCGGAAGGTCCCGCTGGCCCGGCCCGGCTCGACCTCGATGAGGTTGACCCCCTTGCCGCCGATGGTGGAGGGCTTGCGCATGCGGTCCTCCGCCACGGCGTCCCACAGCCTGCGCACGAGGCGGATGTGCCCGGCCAGGGCGTCCGGCTCCAGGGCGAGAAAGGCGCGGGCGGGCATGGCCCGCAGGGCCGCGTCCACGAACTCCCGCTCCGGCTTCGGGCTGGCGGCCAGCACCTGTGCCCGGGCGGCCTCGATGCGGCGTGGGGCGTCCGGCTCGGCCAGCGGGCCATGCCGGAGCAGCCGTCTGACCTTGAGAAACAGCTCCGCGAACAGGGACTGGGACCAGGCGTTCCAGGCGCGCGGCCCGGTGGCCATGGAATCCGCCACGCTGAGCAGGTAGAGCATGTCCAGCCGCTCGGGGGTTCCGGCGATGGAGGCGATCTCGGTGATCACCGCCTCGTCGGACAGATCGCGCCGGGTGGCCGCCTTGGGGATGAGCAGGTGATGGCGGACGAGGAAGGCCACCTCGTCGATGGTCTGCCCGTCGCGGCCAAACCGGGTCAGCGTGCGGGCGGCGATGGCGGCCCCTGCTTCGGAGTGGTTGGGTTCGCCCTTTCCCAGGTCGTGGAAGAGCCCGGCCAGGATGAGCCGGTCGTAGCGCGTCACCCGGGCGGCTATCTCCCCGGCCCAGGCATGGCCCGCCGCCCGCGCCCGGTCCATGGAGCGAAAGCCGGACAGCAGGGCGATGGCGGCCAGGGTGTGCCTGCCCACGGGGTGGACGTGGTAGTCGTTGAACTGGATCAGATGCTCCACCTGGCCGAACTCCGGCAGGAGCGCGGGCAGGAGCCGGGTTTCGAGCAGGCCGTCGCAGGCCGGGCCGGAATGCGGAGCGGTGAATATCTCGACCAGGGTGGACAGGGTTTCGCCTTGGTCGCGCAGGGGGGAGGCGAAACGCGCCGGGTCCTGGCGCACGAGGCGGCGGGCGGACCAGGTCAGGGGCAGGCCGCTGCGCGCCGACTCCAGAAACGCGCCCAGCACGTTGTCCGGGCTGACTTGGTCCCGGTTTTTGAAGAAGACGCCGCGCTCGTCGAGACCGATGTTGCGGATGGACGTCTCGGGCAGGGGGGCGGTTCGCGGCCGGGGGAACCCTTCCTGAAACAGCGTTTCGCGCATGGCCTTGATCCGGGTCATGGCCTGATGCAGCCGGGAGAGGAAGAACTCAACGCCGCGCCCGGTGGCCTCGGGCGAGTCGTCGAGACTGGCAAAGCCCATGAGCCGCGCCGTGGGCGGCTGAAGGTCGAAGAAGAGCCGGTCGTTCTTGCGCCCGGCCGAGAGATGCAGGGCGGTGCGCACCCGGTTGAGGAAGGCCTGGTCGTCGCGCAGGCGGGCCAGCTCCTCGGGCAGAAACACGGGCGGGAGGTCCAGGGCGTGCAGGACGCGGTTGAGCCAGAAGACCTGCTGGCCGTCGCGCAGGCCGCCCAGGCCGTTCTTGAGCTCTGGTTCGAGCATGCCGGTGGCGTCGCCGTATTGCACGGCCCGTGTCCGGTTGTGCTCGCGCAGGCTCTCGGCAAAGGTGCGCCCCTTGCGGCGCAGGGCCTTGGCCTCAAAGGCGGTGCGGAAGGCGTCGAAGACCCGGGCGTCTCCGGCCAGCGGCCGGGCGTCCATGAGCGAGGCCAGCACCTGGAAGTCCTTTCCGGCCAGACTGATGCAGTCGGCCACGGTGCGTACGCCGTGGCCCAGGTCCAGCCCCAGGTCCCAGAGGGGGAAGAGCAGGGATTTGACGAAAGGCTCGGCCGCCGCCGGGATGCGGCGTTCGAGGATGAGCAGGATGTCGACGTCGGAGCCGGGGCAGAGCCTGCCGCGTCCGTAGCCGCCCACGGCCGTGAGGGCGAAGGCGAACGGCTGTTCGCCGGTCTCGGTGACGCGCTCCTCGAAATAGCGGTCCACCAGATGGGTATGCTCCCAGGCGAAACCGCCCACCGCGCCTGTCCTGGCCCGCTCGAACAGGCCGTTTCTGTCGGCCTTGAGCCGCTTGGCCGAGGGGGGAAGGTGGGTGTCCGTGCTCATGGTCGGGCCTGGGGATTGAGGGTTGACCCGTGCCGACGGCGTGGTCGCGGGTCTGGGGGAGCGGTGCTGCGGATGGTGCGCCGCTCTTAAAGCGCCGTTCTTGATGCACCGTTCTTGATGCACCGCCCCTGATGAGCCCGGCCGCCGAAGCGGCCGGGCAGGGGGTTGCGATGCTAGATGGCTTCCTCGCCGGTCTCGCCGGTGCGGATGCGGACCACCTCGTCCACGGTGGAGACGAATATCTTGCCGTCGCCCACCTGGCCTGTGTGGGCCGCTTTCTGGGCGGCTTCCACCACCTGGGCGGCGAAGTCGTCCTCCACCACCACGTCGATCTTGATCTTGGGGACGAAGTCCACCTGATACTCGGCGCCGCGATAGACTTCCTTGTGGCCGCCCTGGCGGCCGAACCCTTTGACTTCATTGACGGTCATGCCCTTGACCCCGATGCCGGAGAGGGCGGTCTTGACCTCGTCGAGCTTGAACGTCCGGGTGATTATCTCGATTTTCTTCATGATCGTTTCTCCTTGGACCGGGCTACCACTGGTATCCGGTCTCGCTGTGTTCGGCGATGTCCATGCCCTTGTCCTGCTCGTCGCCGCTGGCCTTCAGGCCGATGGTGGCGTCCACCACCTTGAAGATGATGAAGGTCATGGCAAAGCAGAAGGCCCATGTGGCGATAACCGAGACGAACTGTACCCAAAGCTGGTGGCCGTTGCCAAGGATAAGTCCCTCAGCGCCGACAGTGGCGAGAACGCCGGTGGCCAGCGCGCCGTAGGTTCCGCCCAGGCCGTGAATGCCCACCACGTCGAGGGCGTCGTCATAGCCGAGCTTGTTCTTGAGCATGATGCCGCCGTAGCAGATGACGCCCGCGCCCAGGCCCAGGACGATGGCGGCCATGGGGGTGACGAATCCGGCGGCCGGGGTGATGGCAACCAGTCCGGCCACTGCGCCGGACGCCGCGCCCAGGGTGGTGGCCTTGCCGCCGTGTATCCACTCGGCAATGATCCAGGACATGGCGGCAGCGGCGGTGGCCATGTGGGTGGTGACGAAGGCGCTGGCGGCCAGACCGTCGGCGGCCAGGGCGCTGCCCGCGTTGAAGCCGAACCAGCCGAACCACAGGATGCCCGCGCCAAGGATGGTCATGGGCAGGTTGTGCGGGATGAAGGGCTGGGTTCCGTATCCCTTGCGCTTGCCTATGAGGATGGCGCAGCACAGGGCGGCCGCGCCCGAGCTCATGTGGACCACCGCGCCGCCCGCGAAGTCGAGGGCGCCCATCTGGCCGAGCCAGCCGCCGCCCCAGACCCAGTGGCACATGGGCGCATAGACCAGGAGCAGCCACAGAGCTGAAAACACAAGGAATCCGGCGAATTTCATGCGCTCGGCAAAGGCGCCGGAGATGAGCGCGGGCGTGATGACTGCGAACATGCACTGGAAGATCATGAAGGTCAGGTGGGGCAGGTTGCTGGCCGGGGAGCCTGCGTTGTCCATGCCCACGCCGTTCAGGAAGACGAAGTCGAGCCCGCCGATGAGCCCGCCGATGTCGGACCCGAAGGAGAGCGAATAGCCGATGACGGCCCAGAGCAGCGACATCAGCCCGAGCATGATGAACGACTGCATGATTGTGGCAAGCACGTTTTTGGAACGGACCAGTCCTCCGTAGAACAGGGCCAGGCCCGGAGTCATGAACATGACCAGGGCAGCACAGATAAGAATGAAAGCATTGTCGACAAAGTTCATAAGTGTACCTCCGAAATCGACCAATGCAAAAGCGGGGCCAAAAATAATGGCGCATTTTGAAAATATTGTTGCTAAGTCTGGCAACCGCTCATAACGATTGAACAATGCGCTGACTATTCGGGCGAAATGACAATGGATGGGGCCGTGAGTTCTTCGGAGCGCACGGCC
>CAMYLL010000126.1 GCA_947259235.1 uncultured Pseudodesulfovibrio sp.
GTGATCTTCCGCAACGAGATCGGTCCCGAGCTGCCGATCTCGTGGATCGACACCCCGACCGAGCCCGAGCTCTGGCGCAAGCTGCGCGCCCAGTGCGTCGACACCGACTCCGGCTGCGACGCCCTCGCGATTCCCCACAACCCGAACCTGTCGAACGGGCAGATGTTCGCCGTCTGGTACCGCGACCTCCCGCTCGAGGAGCAGCGCGAGCAGGCCGCCCTGCGAGCGCGCCTGGAGCCGATCGTGGAGATGATGCAGATCAAGGGCGAGAGCGAGTGCCGCGATGGCATGTACAACGTGGTGGGCGCGCCGGACGAGCTGTGCGGCTTCGAGAAGGCCCGCGACCTGGGACGCCAGGAGTTCGAGGACTGCGAGGAGGGATCGGGCTCCGGTGCCCAGCGCGGACGGGGCTGCAGCTCGCGCACGGATTTCGCGCGCTACGCGCTCCTCGAGGGCCTGCGGGAGAAGCAGCGCATCGGCGTGAACCCCTACCCCTTCGGCTTCATCGGCAGCACCGACAACCACATGGGCACGCCCGGCGCGGTGAGCGAGTACGACCGTCCCTACAAGTTCGGGACGACGCCCACACGGCTGCTGACGATCGGCGAGGCGAAGCGAGGCCCGGCCTTCTGGAACCCCGGTGGCCTCGCGGGCGTGTGGGCCGAGGAGAACACCCGCGATGCCGTCTTCGACGCGCTCAAGCGCCGCGAGAGCTTCGCAACGAGCGGCCCGCGCATCGTGCCGCGCTTCTTCGGAGGCTGGGGGCTCGACCCCGGGATGTGCGACGAGCCCGGCTTCGTGAAGGCGGGCTATGCGGCGGGTGTGCCCATGGGCGCCCAGCTCGCCGGGCCGCCTTCGGGCGTTGCTGGCCCGTCCTTCGCCGCGTTCGCGCTCGCCGACCCCGGTACCGCGGGCCAGCCGGGCCAGCCGGGCGGGCTGCTGCAGCGGATCCAGATCGTCAAGGGCTGGGTGGACGACGAGGGGCGCTTCCACCAGGAGGTCCACGACATCGCCGGGGATGCCGCGAATGGAGCGGGGGTCGACCCCTCGACCTGCGCGCCGACGGGACCGGGCGCCACCTCCCTGTGCGGGGTCTGGCAAGACCCCGACTTCGACGCCGCGCGGGACGCGGTCTACTACGCGCGGGTCGTGGAGAATCCGAGCTGCCGCTGGTCGGCACGGATGTGTCTCTCCCTTCCCGAGGCTGAGCGACCCGACGGCTGCACGAGCGATCAGCTGCCCCGGGTGATCCAGGAACGCGCCTGGACCTCTCCGATCTGGTACGCCCCCCGCGGAGCCTGACCCACGGCCGATGTCCGACCACCCCCAGTACGTGCGCCGCAGGCGCGAAGGCAGGCTCTCGTTCTCGACCAAGCTCTACCAGGGCATCGGGGCGATCCCCGACACGGTCAAGAACTGGGCGTTCAACACCTTCACGCTGCTCTTCTACAACCAGATCCTCGGCATGGACGCCTTCTTCGTATCCATCGCCCTGGCGATCGCGACGCCATCACCGACCCCATCGTCGCGACGATCTCGGACAACTCGACCTCCCGCTGGGGACGCCGGCATCCCATGATGCTGATGGCGTCGCTGCCGCTGGGCGTGGCCCTCTTCGCCGTGTTCATGCCCCCGGCCGGGCTGTCCGACATCGGGCTCTTCGCGTGGCTGCTGACCTTCACCGTCCTCACCCGCGGCTTGATGACGCTCTACTTCGTGCCCTGGGCCGCCATCGCAGCCGAGCTCTCCGACGACTACGGGGAGCGGACGAGCGTCATGGCCTTCCGCTTCGCCGTCGGCTGGACCATCGGATTCGGCCTGCCGCTGTTTACCTTCAGCGTCCTCATGCCCGCCAGCGAGGAGTTCCCGGTGGGCCAGCTCAACCCGGCCGGCTACCCGAAGCTGGCCGTGGTCGCGGGCTGCCTGATCACCGGGGGAGCGCTCGCGACGACCCTCCTCACCTGGCGCGAGATCCCCTATCTCCGTCACCACCTGGGCGACGCCGAACGCTTCAGCTTCGCGCAGACGGCCCATGACCTGCTGCAGGCGCTGCGCAATCGCCAGTTTGCGCTGATCTTCGTCATCGTGCTGATGATTTCTGCGATCGGTGGCACCACCGCGAACATCCAGATCTACATGACGACGTACTTCTGGGGCCTCACCACCGAGGACCTGCGCTGGTTCGCGCTGTCGGCCCTCGGCGCGCTCCTTGCGTTCCCGCTCGTCGCTGCCGTGCAGCAGAAGTGGGACAAGAAGCACATCCTGCTCGCCTGCTCGATCGTGAGCCTGCTGGAGGGCATCGCTCTCGTGAACCTGCGGTTCCTGGACGTGCTCCCGCAGAACGGCGACCCGAAGCTGCTGGTCATCCTGGTGGGGATGGGGGTGTTCACGGCCAGCATCGCCGTGATCTCGGGCATCATCGGCGCCTCGATCGTGGCCGACCTCCTCGACGACCACGAGCTGCGCACCGGCTATCGCCAGGAGGCGATGTTCAATGCGGCGCTCTCGTTCTCGGGGAAGGCGGTGTCGGGCCTCGGCACGCTGCTGGGCGGGCTGATCATCACGCTGATCGCCGGATACCAGTACAGCGTGGCCTACAAGCAGCGCGTCCTGGCCCACCTGCGCGAGCTGGTTCTCAAGCACGACCGCAGCGTGGATACCTATCTCAAGGAAAAGGTCGCCGAAATCCAGGTGCTGGCCGATGTCGAGGGGCTTGAGCGGTTCCGCAGCGAGGAAGGTCTTGAAGAACTGCACGACTTCCTCGTCAGGCGGCACGGCGGCGATTTCGTCGACCTCGGGCTCTTCGACAGCCGTGGCATCCAGGTGGCCTACTCCGGTCCCTTCAAGCTGCGCGACGCCAATTATTCCGACGCCGAGTGGTTCAAGGCGGTAAAGAAGCGTCAGGTCTACATAAGCGACGTGTTCCTCGGGCTGCGCGGCGTGCCCCATTTCATCATCGCCCTGCGGCTCGACGCGGAAGGCAAGGAGTGGGTGCTGCGCACCACCCTCGACTTCATCGCGTTCAACCGGCTGGTGGAGGATATCCGCATCGGCGAGACCGGGCTGGCCTTCATCATCAACCGCAACGGCGACTTCCAGACCACGCCGCGCCGCGACATGACCGCCGAGGTTCCCTTCCTGCGCAAGCTCGTGGCCAGCACCAAGGAAGAGACCAAGCTCGTGCGGGGCCGGGCCACCATAGACGTCAAGGACAACCCGGCCACGGGGCGCGAAACCATCTTCGTGACCAGCCCCATCAAGAACGGCGACTGGCTCATGGTCTTTCAGCAGGATGTCTCCGACGCCTTTTCGGAGCTGGATCAGGCGCGCAACCTAGCCATAGTCGTGGTCCTGCTCGGCGGCATCGGCATCACGGTCATGGCCTACCTCATGTCCAGGCGCATGGCCCGCAAGGTGGAGATGTCCGATCTGGAAAAGGACATGATGAACGAGCAGGTCATTGAGGCGGGCAAGCTTGCCTCCGTGGGCGAGCTGGCGGCGGGCATCGCCCATGAGATCAACAACCCCGTGGCCATCATGGTCGAGGAGGCCGGGTGGATTCAGGACCTGCTCGACGAAGGCCTTGAGGTGGACGACAACCACCGCGAGGTCCAGCGCGCCCTGACCCAGATCCGCACCCAGGGCTCCCGCTGCAAGGACATCACCCACAAGCTGCTGAGCTTTGCCCGCAAGATCGACCCCACGGTCAAGCGCGTCAACCTCAACGAGTTGATCCACGAGATGGCCGCCCTCTGCGAGCAGCGGGCCAAGTTTGCCAACGTTCGCATCGAGACCAGCCTGGCCGACAATATCCCCGAAGTGGCGGCCAGCCCTTCAGAACTCCAGCAGGTGCTCCTCAATCTCATCAACAACGCCATCGACGCCATGGAGCCGGGCGGCGGGCTGCTCGACATCATCACCCGCAGGGACAGCGTCCACGTGGTTGTCTCCATTTCCGATACGGGCTGCGGGATTCCCAAGGCCAACCTTTCGCGCATCTTCGATCCGTTCTTCACCACCAAGCCCGTGGGCAAGGGCACAGGGCTCGGCCTGTCCATCATCTACGGCATCGTCAACAAGATGGGCGGCGAGATCAGCGTGAAGTCCGCCCTGGACAGGGGAACAGTTTTCATCATTCGGCTGCCCTCGGCGGAGATGTCCGGCCTGGGCACGGCGGCGACGCCTGAGGATCCGGGCCACGCGTCCTGATCACATGGAAAATGGCACAGTATAGGAATTAACCAGGAGGTTGGTATGCCGGCAAGGATTCTTCTTATCGACGATGAACAGGGCTTTGTGGACACAATGGCCAAGCGGCTTGGCAAGCGCGGGCTGACCGTCAGCGTAGCCTACGGCGGCGAGGAGGGGATAGCGGTCCTGGCCAAGGATCATTCCATCGACGTAGTCGTCCTCGACGTCAAGATGCCCGGTCTCAGCGGCATCGACGTTCTCAAGAGCATCAAGGCCGATCATCCCCTTGTGGAGGTCATCATGCTGACCGGCCACGCCACGGTGGAGAGCGCCATCGAGGGCATGAAGTTCGGCGCCTTCGACTACATGCTCAAGCCGTGCGAGATGGAGGAGCTGCTTCAGAAGATAGCCGAGGCCTACGACAAGAAGCAGACCCACGAGACCAAGATTCTCGAAGCCCGTGCGCGCCATATCGAGCTGCGCAGGGGAGATTAAGAGGACCGCCATGACCAATGAGCCTGTTCGAGTCCTTCTGGTCGACGACGAGGTCGGGTTTGCCGATGTGCTGCAAAAGCGCATGGGCAAGAGAGGGCTTGTCGTGACCACCGCCACAAGCGGAACGGACGGCATCCAGATTCTCAGGAAGGACGATTTTGACGTCGCCATTCTGGATCTCAAGATGGAGGACATGAGCGGCATAGAGGTCTTGCAGATATTCAAGAAGATGGTTCCCGACCTGCCCGTGATAATGCTCACGGGCCACGGCTCGGAAACGGCGGCCCGGGAGGGCATGGCTTTCGGCGCCTTCGATTATCTCTTGAAACCGTGCGACCTGGAAGAGCTGCTGGAAAAGATCAACCAGGCCGTGGACCGGTAAGGGGGGAGACACCATGACCGTCATCAAGACACTTCTCGTGGACGACGAGCAGGACTTCCTTCGGACCTTGGCAAAGCGGCTCTCGCGGCGCGAGATGGTCGTGGAGCAATCACTCTCCGGTGAAGCGGCCATCGAGAAACTCGAAACCTTCGACGCGGACGTGGTCCTGCTGGACGTGAAGATGCAGGGCATGGACGGTCTGACCGCCCTGCACCTGATCAAGACCAGGTGGCCCCTGATTGAGGTGATCATGCTCACCGGGCACGCCAGCGTCGAGGTGGCCATCAGGGGCATGGAGCTCGGCGCGTTTGACTACCTCATGAAGCCGGTGGAATTCGAGGAGCTGCTCTACAAGAAGGAAGACGCCTCCAAGCGCAAGGCGCTCAAGGAGGAAAAGATAGAGGCTAAGGCGGCAGGTGTTTAACAGAACAAGGAACCATGATGGGTTGTTGATTCAAGCACATGAAATCTTAAAGTAAGGATAGGCTTATGAACTCCATGAGAAAATTTTATTTGGCGATGCAGGGGGCAGCCCGGGCCCACGCGCAGTGGGATCTGGAAGTCTCCACCAGCATCATCAGAGACAAGCGCAAGGTGTGGCTCCTGGCCGGCATGACCGCTGTCGGTCTGCTTCTCTCCATCGCCTTTGCCGGCGATATCGACCTGCCCTCGATGCTGGGCGGCAAGAAGGCCTACACCCCTGCCTTCTACACCACCGGCATCTTCCTGGCGTCCATCGCCATCGGCCTGTGCGCCGGTCTGATCACCGGCTGCATCGGCGCGGGCGGCGGCTTCATCATCACACCGGCGCTGATGTCCGCGGGCATCAAGGGCATCCTGGCCGTCGGAACCGACCTGTTCCATATCTTCGCCAAGGCGATCATGGGAACCGCGGTCCACAAGAAGCTGGGCAACGTCTCCGTGGGACTGGCCGTGGCCTTCCTCGTGGGGTCGGGCGCCGGCGTCCTTGGCGGCGGCTTGCTGAACAGGCTCATTTATGAAGCCAACCCCGTGGCTTCCGATGCCTTCATCTCCGTCATCTACGTGTTCCTGCTCGGCTTCCTGGGCATCTACGCCCTGATGGACTTCCTGCGCCTGCGCAAGGCCGGTGGCGGCGGCGACGCCCACGGCGGTGGCGGCGATGTGTCCGGCGGCCTGCCCGCCAAGCTCCAGGCCGCGCAGATTCCGCCCATGATCTCCTTTGACGAGGACCTCATCCCCGGCGGCAAGAAGATCTCCGGCGTGTTCGTGGCCCTGTGCGGCGTGATCGTCGGCTTCATGGCGGCCATCATGGGCGTGGGCGGCGGCTTCCTGACCTTCCCCATGTTCGTCTATGTCCTGGGCGTCAGCTCCTTCACCACCGTTGGAACCGACATCCTCCAGATCATCTTCACCGCCGGTTTCGCGGCCATCAGCCAGTACGCCATCTACGGGTTCATCTTCTACACCCTGGCCATGGGCATGCTGCTCGGCTCCCTGCTCGGCATCCAGATCGGCGCGCTGGTGACCAAGGTCGTCCCCGGCATCTACATCCGCGGCTTCTACGCCCTGGCCATCCTGTCCGGCTTCGTCAACAGGCTGTTCGCCGTCCCCGGCAAGCTCAACGACATGAAGTTCATTCATATCGGACAGCCCATGTCCAACCTGCTGGCAAACATCGGCAACTGGCTGTTCTTCGTGGTCATTGGAATCTTCGCGGTATGGGTAATCGGCACATTCCTTGGCAAGGTCAAGGAACTCAGGGAGGGCTAGACTATGTTGCTGCCTAACAAGAAAGTATTCTATCAGGGACTGATCCTTGCCGCAGGCTTCCTGGCGGTCCTGTATTACATGTTCACGCCGAGCTTCGGCGGTACCAACGCGTTCCACGCGTCGGACAACCTGTTCAACTCCATCTCCAAGGGATCGACGTACTATATCCCGCAGGTCCTGGAAGGAGCCAAGGCGTATGACGGCAAGAGCTTCGAGGTGACCATCTTCGAGGATGAGCCCAAGTACGCGCCCTTTGCCACCACCATCCTGTCCGCCAGCGGCCTGGCCGTTGCCCCGGCAGGCCAGGGACTGCGCGTCTCCGGCGACCTGGGCGCACTCATGGCCCGCGTCACCGAGGATTCCGACGCCATGTTCAAGAACGAGGGCAAGGTCCTCTCCGACAAGTATGGTATGGACGAGAGACAGGCCATGTATGTATGGTGGCAGACGATGCGGGAGATCAAGGTCACCCTTGATCAACAGAAGGTCTTCCCCCCGGCCACGTTCATCGACAAGAACGTCATCAAGCGCGCCATCGAGGTCGGCTACAACTACTACGGCATCGAGGGACAGAGCGCGAGCGAGCGTTGGGGGATCATC
>CAMYLL010000127.1 GCA_947259235.1 uncultured Pseudodesulfovibrio sp.
ACCTCGGCCCGCTGGGAGTGCGCGCCCTCGTCCGAGATGGCCTTGGAGCACGGGCACACCGTTAATACCGGCACGTCGGCTCCCAGGGTGAAGGTCAGGGTATCGTCCTTGAACATCCCGTCCACGCGGCAGGTGTAGTCCATCAACCCGTTGGCCCCGCTCACGGGAGAGCGGCGCCGCAGGAAGAACGGGAACACGAAGCGGACATGAGCGCTTTTGGCCTGCAGCCTGCTCACTATGTCGTCGAGCAGGGTCAGGAAGGACGTGTAGTCCAGCTCGCCCGACCAGTGTTCCAGGGCCTCCACGAAGCGGCTCATGTGCGTGCCCTTGAACTCGGCGGGCAGGTCCACGGCCAGCGAGACCTCGGCCACGGTGTGCTGGATGCCGGACTCCCGGTCGCGCACGATGATGGGCAGCCGAAGCCCCTTGACGCCCACACGGTCGATGGGCATGGCGATGTCCGCCTGATGTTTCTGTACGTCTTCCATTTCGTTGTTCCATTTTCACCCGCACACTGAGACGACGCCAACAGACGCCATGCCTCAATGGGAGGGGTTTCGGCGGTTTCTCCAGCGGCCGGAGAGGCTTAGATCAGGTCCTTGCCGGTGGTGGTGAGCGCCAGGTTGCCGTGCTTGACGCCCTTGGTCGAGATGAGCTGCTGCCCCAGATTCTTGATGATGTCGGCATCACCCTTGAGGATGATCACCTCAAGGCAGTTGTGGTGGTCGAGATGGACATGCAGGGACGACTGGATGACATCGTGGTGATCATGCTGAATCTCGGTCAACCGCTGGGACAGGCCGGACTTGTGATGATCATAGACCAGGGTCAGGGTTCCGGCCAGGTCGCCTTCGGCCTGCTCCCACTCCCGCTGCACCAGGGTGTTGCGGATGAGGTCGCGGATGGCCTCGGACCGGGTCTGATAGCTCCGCTCATCGCAGTGCGCGTCGAACTTCTCCAGCAGCTCGGAGTCAAGGGATACTCCGAAACGAATTGTCTTGCCCATGGTTCCCTCCTGTCGTCTGTTCGTTCATGGAATCGCTATTTCCCACAGGTTGACCGTGGCGTCCTGGCCGCACAGGGCGACCTTTTCCACGGTCAGCTTGTGCGGCGCAAACCCCTGGGCGCGCAGCTCGTCCCAGACCGGAGCCGAGACCGTGCGCACCGGCTCGCCGATCCATATCCGGCCTCCGGGGGCCAGCGCATGGCGGAAGAACGCGGTCAGCGGTTCAAAAAACTTCTTTTCGTAGAGCACGTCGCCGCCCCAGATGAAGTCGAAGGCGTGGGCGCGCACGGCAGGCTCACGCCAGTCCATGAGCATCCACAGGGGCTGGGGAACGCCGTTAAGGGCCGCGTTGTGCCGGGCAAAGCGGACCGCGGGCCACTCGTAGTCAAAGGCGGCCACCCGCGCGCCGCAAGAGGCGGCGATCATCCCGGTCAGCCCGAGGCCGCAGCCGAGGTCCAGGCAGGCGCGGCCGCGCAAGGCCTCGCCCTGGCGCAGGATGTGACGCCCCAGCAGCACGCTGGCGGGCCAGACCTCGGCCCAGTAGGGCAGCCGCTCGTCCTCGCCCAGATCGCCCTCGCCCATGCTGTCCCACAACGCTTCCATATCCGCCGCGCGGTCCAGGAGCCAGGAACGTCCGCCCAGCTCCACCGTCACCCGGGAACCGGGGTCGGGCATGTCGAGCCGTGCGGGCGAAAGGAGCGGGGACAGTTGAATTTTCATACGCAGGCGGTAGAATACAGCCACTTCGTGGCTTGGTCAACGTCATTCGTACTACTATCGGCAACACATCTTGTCGTTGAGTATGCAAAACACTATGCAACCTCCCGATTTGCCTGGACCACGTCATAATTTTGGCGATTGACCGCATTTATTCTGCCCGAGGTTGCAAAAACAGCAAAAGTGTCATTTTTTTTACTGTTTTCAATGTTATTGTACCGTGGTACATAGACTTGATCGCACGTGTTGCTATTAATTCCCCCCAAATAAAGGAGACAAACCACTATGATCCCGGACGATCTTCTCTACGCAAAATCTCACGAGTGGTGCATGGTCGAAGGCGACGTCGCCACCGTCGGCATAACCCAGTTTGCCCAGGAACAGCTGGGTGACCTGACCTTTGTCGAACTGCCCGAAGTGGGCGACACCTTCCAGGCCGGCTCGGAGATGGGTTCCGTCGAATCCGTCAAGGCCGCCAGCGAGATCTATGCCCCGGTCACCGGCGAGATCATCGAGATTAACGAAGCCCTCGAAGACGCCCCGGAAAAGGTCAACGAGGAACCTTACGGAGACGGCTGGCTGGTCAAGTTCCGCATCAAGGGCGAGCCCGAGGGATTGCTCGACGCCGAAGGCTACACTGCCGTGATAGAGGCCGAAGCTCACTAGGCGCGTTTTTTTCAAGGCCGGGGCGTGTGCGTCCCGGCCCTTTTCTTTCACATCACCCAGCAAACAACAGCAGGTGTCATATGCCGTACGTTCCCCATACCGAATCCGAGGTCCGGGACATGCTTGAGACCATCGGAGTCGCCTCCATCAGCGATCTCTTCGCCGAGATCACGCAGGAGATGCGCCCCAAGAGCTTCGACCTTCCCGAGGGGCTCAGCGAGATGGAAGTCCTCTCCAAACTCGAAGCAATGGCTGGAAAAAACGCCACTGACCGGACGAACTTCCTCGGAGCAGGCTTCTACGACCATTACATCCCCGCAGCGGTAGACGCCCTGACCATGCGCGGCGAGTTCTACACAGCCTACACCCCCTATCAGCCCGAGTCGTCCCAAGGCACTCTTCAGGCGCTCTTTGAGTACCAGACCGCCGTCACCCGGCTGCTGGGCATGGAATGCGCCAACGCCTCGGTCTATGACGGCGGTACCGCCCTGTTCGAGGCGCTGATGATGGCCGTGCGCAAGACCAAACGGCGCAAGATCATCGTCTCCGAAGCCCTGAACCCGATCTACCGGGTCATGCTCGGCTCCTACACCTCGAACCTCGACCTCGAGTTCGTCACCGTCCCCCACAAGGGCGGCATGACCGACATCGACGGGCTCAAGGCCGCCATCGACGACGACACCGCCGCCGTGCTCGTGCAGAACCCGAACTTCTTCGGCTCCATCAACGACTTCACCGAGCTTTTTGCCGCCGCCCGCGAGCGCAAGGCCGTGTCCGTCATCTCCGCCTACCCGGTGCTCCAGACCCTGCTCAAGACGCCCGGCGCCATGGGCGCGGACGTGGCCGTGGCCGAGGGCCAGTCCCTGGGCCTGCCCCTGTCCTTCGGCGGCCCCTACCTGGGCATCATGACCTGCACCAAGCAGATGGTCCGTCAGATCCCCGGCCGCATCGTAGGCCGCACGCAGGACAGCAAGGGGCGCACCGGCTACGTGCTCACCCTCCAGGCCCGCGAGCAGCACATCCGCCGCCAGAAGGCGACCTCCAACATCTGCTCCAACCAATCCCTGTGCGCCCTGCGCGCCCTGGTCCACATGTGCGCCCTGGGCGAGCTGGGCATGAAGCGCGCAGCCCGGCTCTCCGTCGAGCGCGCCCACATCTGCGCCCAGCGGCTCACGGCCATTCCGGGCGTGGAGCTGATGACCAAGGGCCCCTTCGGCAACGAGTTCGCCGTGACCCTGCCTATCAACGCCTTCGAGATCATCGCCAAGCTGACCGCACGCGGGTTCGTGCCCGGCTTCCCGCTCGGCAGATACTACGACGGACTGGAAAACGGCCTGCTCGTGGCCTGCACCGAAAAGACCAGCGAGGAACAAATCGGCATCTTCGCCGAGATGCTCAAGGGGGCACTGAAATGAAGACCATATTCGAAAAATCCGTCCCCGGACGCGAAGGCTGCTGGCCCTGCGAAGGCATGGCCGAAGAGGCGTACATCCCCGCCGAGCTGCTGCGCGACGGCGACATAGGACTTCCCTCGGCATCGGAGCTTGACGTGGTCCGCCACTTCACCAAGCTCTCCCAGCGCAACTACGGGGTGGACGGCAACTTCTACCCGCTGGGGTCGTGCACCATGAAGTACAACCCCAAGTTCACCGAGATCGTGGCGGGCATGCCCGGATTCACCCGGCTGCATCCGGTCCTGCCCCAGCTCCAGGGGGCGGGCGGCCTGTGCCAGGGCGCCCTTGAGGTCATGTACGAGACCGAGAACCTGCTGTCCGAGATCACCGGCATGCACGCCTTCACCCTGCACCCCATGGCCGGGGCGCACGGCGAGCTGACCGGCGTCATGCTCATGGCCGCCTACCACAAGGACCGGGGCAACAAGAAGACCAAGATCATCGTCCCCGACTCGGCCCACGGAACCAACCCGGCATCCGCGGCCATCGCGGGCTACACCGTGGTCTCCGTCGAGTCCGTGGACGGCATCGTGGACCCGGCCGCCCTGGCCGAGGTGCTCGACGACGAGGTGGCGGGCATGATGATGACCTGCCCCAACACCTTGGGCCTCTTTGAAAAGAATCTGCCGGAGATCGTCGCCATGCTGCGCAAGGTGGACGCCCTGCTCTACTACGACGGCGCGAACCTCAACGCCGTCATGGGCAAGATGCGCGTGGGCGACGTCGGCTTCGACATTGTCCACCTCAACCTGCACAAGACCTTTGCTACCCCCCACGGCGGCGGCGGCCCCGGCTCCGGCCCGGTGGGCGTGTGCGAAAAGCTCAAGCCCTTCCTGCCCATCTCCCGCGTGGCCAAGCTCGAAGACGGCCAGTTCTTCCTTGACTACGACTACCCGAAATCCATCGGCTACGTGGCCCCCTTCTACGGAAACTTCGGCGTGGTGCTCAAGGCCTACGCCTACATCCTGCGCCTTGGGCGCGCCGGGATCATCCGGGCTTCCGAGAACGCCGTTCTCTCGGCCAACTACATGCGCAAGCGGCTCGAAGACCACTTCGAGATCCCCTTCAACCGGATCTGCATGCACGAGTTCGTGGCCAGCGCGTCCAGACAGACGAAGAACGACGTCCACGCCCTGGACATCGCCAAGGCGCTCCTGGACAAGGGATATCATGCGCCAACCGTCTACTTCCCGCTCATCGTGCCCGAAGCAATCATGATCGAGCCTACGGAGACGGAGAACAAGGAAACCCTGGACCGGTTCATCGACGACCTCATCGAGATCGCCGAGCTGGCCGTGACAGACCCGGCCGCGATCCAGGCCGCCCCTGTGACGCTGCCGGTGACCCGGCTGGACGAGACCCGTGCCGCGCGCGCCATGGAGCTGACCGATGACCTATGATCTCGTCGTCATCGGCGCAGGTCCCGGCGGCTTTGACGCCGCCGTGGAGGCTGCCGGTTACGGCCTGAAGGTCGCCCTGGTTGAAAAACGCAACCTCGGCGGCACGTGCCTCAACCGTGGCTGCATCCCGACCAAACTCTGGCTCGGCGCAACCTCGGCCATCGAGGAGTTGCACAACCAGGCCAAGATGAAGGTCGCCTCGGGCGAGGTGACGGTGGACTTCACCGCCCTCCAGGCCCGGCTGGGCAAGCATCTGACCGGGACCCGCAAGGCCATGGCCATACAGCTGAAAAAGCTGGGCATCGACCTGATCGAAGGCACGGGCAGGCTCTCGGGAAAAGGGACGGTGGAAGTGGACACGCCGGACGGCGCACAGACCCTGCAATACGCCAACCTCGTGGTGGCCACAGGCTCCAGGCCCATCTTCTTTCCCGGCCTGGAACCCGACGGCGACTGCGTCCTTGATTCAGACATGTTCCTGGCCATGGAAACCATGCCCGCCTCGCTCATCGTGGTGGGCGCGGGCTTCATCGGCCTTGAGATGGCCCAAGTGGCCCACCGCTTCGGCGCGACGGTCACGGTCGTCGACGCCATGGACCGGGTGGCCCCGCTGGAAGACCCCGAGGTCTCCAAGACGCTGCTGTCCATATTCAAGCGGTGGAAATGGAACGTGCTGCTCGAAAAGCGCGTGGCCGGTGTCCGCACCGTCGACGGCAAGGGCGTGCTGACCATGGACACGGGCGAAAAGATCACCGCCGACACAATCCTCGTGGCCGTCGGCCGAGGACCGGTGACCCGGGACATGGGCCTCGAAGAGGCGGGCGTGGAGCTTGAATTCAACCGCATCACGGTGGACGAAAACCTCCGGGCCGCGCCGGGCATCTATGCCGTGGGCGACGCCAACGGCCTCATCCAGCTGGCCCATGCCGCCTCCCACCAGGGGCACTACGTGGCCGCCGCCATCGCCGGAAAGGTCACGGGGCCGTATGAACCCGGCCCGGTACCCAGCGTGCTCTACGGCGCGCCCGAGGTCATGCGCGTGGGCCGGATGGAGAACGAGGTCTTCCTGGCCGACGAAGGCTGCGAGGTCTCCCGCGCCCAACTGGCGGCCAACCCCATGGCCCAGGCCCACGCGGCCACCCAGGGGTTCGTCAAGGTCGTCTGGGCAAACGGCACAGTGGCAGGCGTCACCGCCGTGGGCCACGACGTCTCGCGCCTGACCACCGCAGCCACCATGATCGTCAAGCAGGGCTGGACGAGCGAGGACATCCATTCCATCATCTTCTCCCACCCGTCTCTGGACGAGTCGCTCCTTGCCGCGCTGAAGGCCGAGCGGACCCCGGTGGAATAGCCACTGCACACAACTGAAACACGAAAGGGGAGGCCAAACGGCCTCCCCTTTTTTTGCAGTGTCAAAACCGCTCATCCGCCCCCTGAGGAGGCGCACCGCGTGGACCAATCAGCGCGGGAAAGCCCCGTCGTTGATGTCCGTGCAGGTTCCGTTGATGTAGGCGGGGCAATCGGTTCCCAGCCACACAATGGCCTCCGCCACTTCCTGCGGCCTGGCGAAGCGGCCGGTATTGACGGCCTTGAGGATCGCCTCCTTCCTGGCCGCCGGGATGACGTCGAGCATGTCGGTCTCGACCGGGCCGGGAGCCACGGCGTTGACCACGATCCCCTTGGGACCGAGCAGCTTGGCAAAGCTCTTGGTCAGGTTGATCAACCCGGCCTTGGTCACGCCATACCAAATATCCGGGTGGCCGATCTGCCCGGCGATGGACGCGTTGTTCACGATGCGGCCGCCTCCCCGCTTGATCATGCCTCCCGACACTTCGCGCATGAGGGCAACCGGGGCTTCAAGGTTGAGCCGCAGTATGGTCTGGACTTTTTCCTGAGGATATTGATCATATGGCAGCGCGAACATGACGCCCGCGTTGTTCACCAGCACGTCGAACGGATCAAGCCCAGCCACCAGTTTGGGAATGCCGTCAACATCGTTCAGGTCGTACTGCACCATGCTCACATCGGCCGACCGGGCAAACTCGAACCCGTCAAAATCACGGGCCACGACGCAGACGTGGAACCCCCGGTCGAGAAACAGCCTGGTGGCCTCCAACCCGATGCCCTTGTTGCCGCCGGTTATCATCACTCGCTTTTGCA
>CAMYLL010000128.1 GCA_947259235.1 uncultured Pseudodesulfovibrio sp.
CCCAACATCCCGCAGACGGCGTGGCACAAAAAAGTTTTGGAGAGCCCGGAGAGTCCGCTCCCCGGCCGCCGGAGGCAAACATGGCCCGCAGGGAATTGGCCAAGGCATACGAGCCTTGGGACGTCGAGGAGAAGTGGGAGAACCACTGGGAAGCGAACAAGACCTTCACCCCGGACCCGGACGGCCCGGGCGAGTCCTATTCCATCGTCATCCCCCCGCCCAACGTCACGGGCGTCCTGCACATGGGCCACGCCCTCAACCTGACCCTGCAGGACATCCTGTGCCGCTTCAACCGGCAGCAGGGCAAGAACGTGCTCTGGGTCCCCGGCACGGACCACGCGGGCATCGCCACCCAGAACGTGGTGGAGCGCCAGCTCAAGGAAGAGGGCAAGACCCGCCACGACCTGGGCCGCGAGAAGTTCATCGAGCGCGTGTGGGAATGGAAGAAGGAAAAGGGCGACCACATCCTGAGCCAGATCCGCCGCATGGGCGCGTCCGTGGACTGGACCCGCGAGTGCTTCACCTTTGACGACCAGCGCGCCAAGGCCGTGCGCGAGGTCTTTGTGGAGCTGTTCAACCAGGGGCTCATCTACAAGGGCGACTACATCATCAACTGGTGCAACCGCTGCCACACCGCCCTGGCCGACGACGAGGTCGAGCACGAGCCCAAGCCCGGCCACCTCTATCACATCAAATATCCCCTGGCCGACGGCTCGGGCCACCTCGTGGTGGCCACCACCCGGCCCGAGACCATGCTCGGCGACACGGCCATTGCCGTGAACCCCGAGGACGACCGCTTCAACCACCTCATAGGCAAGGAGGCCGTGCTGCCCCTGGTCGGCCGCAAGCTGCCCATCATCGGCGATACTTACGTCGACATGGAGTTCGGAACCGGCTGCCTCAAGGTCACCCCGGCCCATGACATGAACGACTGGGAGCTGGGCCGCAAGCACGAGCTGGAAGTGCTGGCCATCCTCGACGAGGACGGCAACGTCAACGAGAACGCCCCCGAGCGGTATCGCGGCCTGCACAAGGAAGAGGCGCGCACCGTGGTGGTCACCGACCTCAAGAACGAGGGACTGCTGGTGGACATCGCGGAGCACGACCACTCCGTGGGCGCGTGCTACCGCTGCAAGTCCGTCATCGAGCCCCATGTTTCCACCCAGTGGTTCGTGTCCATGAAGCCCCTGGCCGAAAAGGCCCGCGCCGCCGTGCCCGCTAAGACGCAGATTTACCCCGAGCACTGGACCAAGACCTACTACGAGTGGCTCGACAACATCCGCGACTGGTGCATCTCGCGCCAGATATGGTGGGGCCACCGCATCCCGGCCTGGACCTGCGAGAAAAGCGGCGAGCTGACCGTGTCCGTCGAGGACCCGAGCGCGTGCGCCGCCTGCGGCAGCCGCAACATCATCCAGGACGAGGACGTCCTCGACACCTGGTTCTCGTCCGCCCTGTGGCCCTTTTCCACCCTGGGCTGGCCGGACGACACCAAGGAGCTGGCCCGCTACTATCCCACGTCCTGCCTCGTCACCGGCTTTGACATCCTCTTCTTCTGGGTGGCGCGCATGATGATGATGGGCCTGCAGTTCAAGGGACAGGTTCCCTTTACCGACGTCTACATCCACGCCCTTGTCCGCGACGAGAAGGGCAAGAAGATGTCCAAGTCCACGGGCAACGTCATCGACCCGCTGGACATGATCGGCACGTACGGCGCCGACGCCCTGCGCTTCACCCTGACCAGCTTCGCCGCCATGGGCCGCGACATCAAGCTCTCGGAGCAGCGCATCGAGGGCTACAAGCACTTCATGAACAAGATTTGGAACGCGGCCCGGTTCGCCATGATGAACCTGCCCGACGAGATTCCGGCGGCGGACCCGGCCAAGGCCGAGAGCCTGGCCGACACCTGGATTCTGCACCGGCTCGAAGAGGTCAAGAAGACCGTTGCCCAGGCCACGGGCGAATACCGGTTCAACGAGATCGCCCAGACCCTGTACAAGTTCATCTGGTCCGAGTTCTGCGACTGGTATCTGGAGATGATCAAGCCCGCCCTTTATGGCGAGGACGAGGCGGCCAAGGCCATGACGCAGAAGGTGCTGTGGACCGTGCTCTCCGAGACCATGGTCCTGCTCCACCCGGTCACCCCGTTCATCACCCAGGAGATATGGTCCGTCCTGCCCCGTCCGGCGGGCGATGACCGCAGCGAGGATATCGCCACCCTGCCGTCCCCGGCCCCGCGCGAGGACTGCCTGAACCCGGCGGCCGTGCGCCGCATGGAGCTGTTCATGGGCGTGGTCTCCGGCATCCGCAACATCCGCACCGAGCTGCTCATCGAACCGGCCAAGAAGCTCGACCTCCTCGTGCGCACCGCAAGCGACGAGGACAAGGCCGTCCTTGAGGACACCCTCGGCCTGATCCGCTTCCTGGCCCGGGTCGAGAACGTGACCATCGGCCCGGACGTCAAGGGCCCCAAGGCCTCGGGCGCGGCGGTTGTCCAGGGCAACGAGCTGTTCGTCCCGCTCCAGGGCGTGGTGGACTTCGAGTCCGAACTGGCCCGGCTGGACAAGAACCTGGCCAAGCTCGACAAGACCATGAAGGGCGTGTCCGGCAAGCTCAAGAACCCCGGCTTCGTCAACAACGCCCCCGCCGAAGTGGTGGAGGGCGAGAAGAAGAAGCTGGCCGAGATGGAAGAGGAAAAAACCAAGCTCACCCAGCTCAAGGCGCGCCTCGAAAGCGTCATGGAGTAGGGCGGCAAGAGACTTCCCCCGCGGTTCCGTGATATGTGAAGGCCCTGCGGTCAGTATCGCAGGGGCTGTTGAATAGAGTAGGATTCCACGCCGTTCCCATCGCCCATGAGGGCGACAGGCAACACGGGCGGCGTGCCCAGAAAAGTTTTGGAGATGCTCGGGAGCCCGTAGGGAGCCCGAGCCGCCGGAGGCACTCATATGGCAAACGTATTCCTCGTCGGAGCCGGTCCGGGCGACCCGGGCATGCTCACCCTGCGTGCGAAAGAGATCATCGAGACCTGCGACATCATGATCTACGACTATCTGGCCAACGCCGACTTCCTGAAGTGGTGCAAGCCGGAGTGCGAGATTCTCTACGTGGGCAAGAAGGGCGGTGATCACACGCTGCCCCAGGACAAGATCAACGAGCTGATCGTGGAGAAGGCCAAGAGCGGCAAGACCATCTGTCGGCTCAAGGGCGGCGACCCCTATGTGTTCGGGCGCGGCGGCGAAGAGGGCGAGGAGCTTGTGGAGGCGGGCATAGACTTCGAGGTCGTGCCGGGCATCACCGCGGGCGTGGCCGCCCCGGCCTATGCGGGCATCCCGGTGACCCACCGCGATTTCACCACCAGCGTCTGCTTCATCACCGGCCACGAGGACCCCACCAAGGGCGAATCCGGCAACAACTGGGCCGTGTACGGCCAGTCCAACTCCACTCTGGTCTTCTACATGGGCGTGGGCAACCTGCCCATGATCGCCAAAAACCTGATGGACAACGGCCGCGCCGCCGATACCCCTGTGGCCCTGGTGCGCTGGGGCACGCGCTGCAACCAGGAGAGCTTCGTCTCGACCCTGGAGAACGTGGCCGAGGAGGCCAAGGCGCGCAATTTCAAGGCCCCGTCCATCATCATCGTGGGCGGCGTCTGCTCCCTGCACGACAAGCTGGCGTGGTTCGAAAAGAAACCCATGCTCGGCAAGGGCGTGGTGGTCACCCGGGCGCGCGAGCAGGCCAGCGGCCTGGTGGACATCCTGCGCGGCCACGGCGCGTGCGTGCATGAATTTCCCACCATCTCGGTGGACCATCTGGACGACTACAACGAGGTCGAGACCGCCATCCTGCAACTGGCCCGCTACCAGTGGGTGGTTTTCACCTCGGTCAACGGCGTGAAGTTCTTCTGGGAACAGCTCAACACCATCGGCCTGGACTCGCGAATCTTCGGCGGCATGCAGATCGCGGCCATCGGCCCGGCCACCGCCGACGAGCTGCGGGCGCGCGGCATCATGCCTGATTTCGTGCCCGAGAAGTACGTGGCCGAGCACGTGGTCGAGGGACTGCTCAAGCTCGGCGTGCAGGGCCAGGATGTGCTCATCCCCCGGGCCAGGGTGGCCCGCGAGGTGCTGCCTGAGGAGCTGAAAAAGGCGGGCTGCAACGTCACGGTCCTGCCCGTGTACGAGACCCGTCTCGTCCAGCAGTCCGGCGACGAGATCGTGGCCGCCCTGGACAACGGCGACATCCAGTACATCACCTTTACCTCGTCGAGCACTGTGGAGAACTTCTTCGAGCTGGTCCCGGCCTATACCCTCAGAAAGTACCCGGACGTCAAGCTCGCCTCCATCGGCCCGGTCACGTCCAAGACCCTTTCGGGCTTCGGCTTCACCGCGAGCATCGAGCCGGAGGACTACACCATCCCCGGTCTGGTGGGTGCGCTTGTGGACGACCTGGGCTGATAAGCCCGCGACATTGACCCGTTGAAGGCTCCAACCGAAAGGCTGGAGCCTTTTTTCGTTCTCGGCGTATTCCTGCCCCGCCCCGCGAAGGTCATGCCCCGTGTGAAAAAAAGTTGGGAAATGATGTGCTGAGTGTGGTATGCGGAGTATCAACCCGATTCTGGAGGTTTTTCATGATCACGACACAGCGGGAGATACAGGGGCTGGCTTCGGCCTGGCAGGAGAGCCGGGCCTTGCTGGCGGCCGTGGAGCTTGACCTCTTCACCCACGCCGGAGCCGGAGCCACCGCCCCGGAGATCGCGGCCCTGGCCAGGACAGACCCGCGCTGCACAGACAGACTCCTGAGCGTCATGGTCACCCTCGGGTTCATGGAAAAGCGCGGCGGGAGGTATTACAACTCCCCGGGCGCGGACGAGTATCTGGTCAGGGGCCGGGAACGTTACATGTCCAACCTGCACCACCTGGCGCACACCTTCCGCAACTGGGCTACCCTGGCCGAGGCGGTGCGGGCGGGCACGGCGGTGGTGGACACACGCTGGGAGTCCGACGACCGGCGCGAGGCGTTCATCGAGGCCATGCACAGGCGTGCCCGGTACGAGGCGGAGGGCCTTGCGGCCCGGCTCGCCCTGTCCGGCGCGCGGCGTATCCTGGACGTCGGCGGCGGCTCCGGGGTCTACTCCATGGCCATGTGCCGGGCGCGGGAAGAGCTTGAGGCCGTGGTGCTCGACCTGCCGGAGGTGACCCGGCTCACCCGCCGCTATGTGGCCGAGGCCGGGCTTGAAGACCGGATAAGCACTGTGGACGGGGACTACCTGACGGCGGATTTCGGCGTGTCGAAGTATGATCTGGTCTTCTTCTCCGCCATTGTCCACATCAACTCGCCACAGGAAAACCAGAGCCTCATGGACCGGGCCTTTGCCGCACTGCGCCCAGGCGGATGCATCGCGGTGCAGGATTTCATCATGGAGGACGACCGGCTCGACCCGCCGTCGGGCGCGCTCTTTGCCCTGAACATGATCGTCAACACCCGTGCCGGGGACACATATACCCGCAGCGAAGTGGCCGGGTGGCTCGACCAGGCCGGGTGCGTCAACGTCAAGTACGAAAAGACAGGCCCAACCACGGGCATGATCACCGGGGAGAGGAAATGAAGATAGTCCAAGAGAAATCCGCACAGGTGACGGGCGATTCCGGCCGGGAGATGCCAACCATCGTCAACACCTTCCGCTTCACCGGCACCAGGGCCGAGGTGACGGTGGACGACCGCTCGGACAACCTCGACGAGGTTCTGGCCTATGTGGTCCACATGGTCACCCTGTGCCGCGAGGCCGGGGTGGACAAGCTGCTCCTGGACCACCGCAAGTTCGATTTCAATGTCTCCAATGCCGCAACCTACGAGCTGGCCGTGCGCTGCGCCGAGCGGCTGCCGCGCGTTGGCGCCCTCAGGATAGCCCTGGTGGTCCGGCCCGAGCGCATGGTTCAGGTCCGGGTCTACGAGGCGCTGGGCGTGGGGCAGGGCGTCTCCATCAAGGCCTTCGAGCGGCTCAGGATGGCGCGGATCTGGCTGGAGTCCTGATCCGTGATTGAGCCGTGGCCGTCGAATCCGTGGCCCGTTTGCTCCGCCTGAAAACAATCCTTGAAAAACGCGCCGGTTTGGGCCAACTATGCGTGCGGGACGCACATGCGCCCGCCGTCTGACGACGTGTCCAACCGCAAACCGCGCGGCCGCAGGCCGCCAAGCGCCTTTCAGGAGTGCCGATGTCCTTGCCCATAGCCGTCCTTGTCTCCGGAAGCGGGTCCAACCTCCAGTCCATCATCGACCGCATCGCCGAGGGAACCCTCGACGCCGAGATCAGGCTCGTCGTCTCCAACAAGCCCGGAGCCTTCGGCCTGGAGCGGGCCAGAAAGCACGGCATCCCGACAAAGGTGCTCCTGCACACCGACTTCCGCTCGCGCGAGGACTTCGACCAGGCCATGGTCGAGGCCATCGTCCTGGCGGGCGTGGAAAACGGCGAGGGCGGTACGGGGCTGGTGGTCATGGCCGGGTTCATGCGCATCGTCACCCCGGTCTTCCTCTCCGCCTTTCCCCACCGGGTGATCAACATCCACCCCGCGCTCCTGCCCAGCTTTCCCGGCGTGCACGGCCAGTCCGACGCCGCCGACTACGGCGTGAAGATTTCCGGCTGCACAGTGCACTTCGTGGACGAGCAGATGGACCACGGCCCGGTCATCATCCAGGCCGCCGTGCCATGTCAGGCGGGCGAGGACGGCGACATCCTCGGCCCCCGCATCCTCAAGCTCGAACACCGCATCTATCCCCAGGCCATCCAATGGTTCGCCGAGGACCGCCTGATGGTCACCGGCCGCCACGTCAACCTCAAGGTCTCGGGCCGCCCCAGTGCCGGTCAGCCCAAGGCGGATATCGAGCCCTCCACCTACGCCCTGGTCTGGCCCCCCCTCGAAGAAGGCTTCTAGCCAGGGCGGGCAAAAGAGGCCGATTGCGTCGTTGCCGCGGCGCAGCCAAATCCTCGCGTAGAGGACTACGCGTCGGCCTTGGCTCCCCCTTGCGCCTTGCACTCGACCTCTTTTGCCCGCCCTGTGCGTAAGGGGAAAAGAGGCCGATTACGGCGTTGCTGCGGCGGAGCCAAATCCTCGCGTAGGGGACTACGCGTCGGCCTTGGCTCCCGCTTGCGCCTAGCACTCGACCCCTTTTGCCCGCCCTGTGCATGAGTGAAAAGGGGCCGATTGCGGCGTTGGCGTGTTCTATAAATAGGCAATCAAAAGCGGAAACCGCCTCCGGCGGATTGGTCAGGTCATTGGTTGTCGGTCGGGGGCCGCGTGGTGCGACCTTCCCTACAACCGTTCCAGCGCGAAGTCACCGGCAGTCGCTGGGAG
>CAMYLL010000129.1 GCA_947259235.1 uncultured Pseudodesulfovibrio sp.
GGGAGATTTTTTGGGGAGCACGTCCGCTGAGTGTGCGTCTTGTTGCGGACGAAGGGCGGAATGTCCTTTCCTGCAACGCCGGGCAAGTTGAGCTTGGCAAATAAGTTGACAGCCACGGCCATAGGCGTTGAAGTAGCCCTCCGAATTTCGTTCAATCGAAGGAGTTACCCCAATGCGCAGCAAGACCATGACCGGCGGCCTCGAAAAAGCCCCCCACCGTTCGCTTCTTTATGCGAGCGGCCTGACCAAGGAAGAAATGAACCGCCCGCTGATCGGCGTTTGCAGCGCCGCCAACGAGATCATCCCCGGCCATGTCCACCTGGGAACCATCGCCCGGGCCGTCAAAGACGGCATCCGCATGGCCGGCGGCACTCCCATGGAATTTCCGGCCATCGGCGTTTGCGACGGCCTGGCCATGAACCACGAGGGCATGCGGATGTCCCTGCCCAGCCGCGAGATCATAGCTGATTCCCTTGAGATCATGGCCACGGCCCATCCCTTTGACGCCATCGTCTGCATTCCCAACTGCGACAAGATCGTCCCCGGCATGCTCATGGCCATCCTGCGCCTGAACATCCCGGCGGTGATCATCTCGGGCGGGCCGATGCTGGCCGGGCGCAAGAAGACCGCCGACCTGATCACCGTCTTCGAGGGCGTGGGCCGTGTCAAGACCGGGTCCATGACCGAGGACGAGCTGACCGTGCTTGAGGAATCCGCCTGTCCCACCTGCGGCTCGTGCGCAGGCATGTTCACGGCCAATTCCATGAACTGCCTTTCGGAATCCATCGGCCTGGCCCTGCCGGGCAACGGCACCATCCCGGCGGTCATGTCCGCCCGGGTTCGGCTGGCCAAGCAAGCGGGCATGCAGGTCATGGAGATGCTCGAGCGCAACATCCGCCCCCGCGACATCGTCACGGAACAATCCGTGCACAACGCCGTGACCATGGACATGGCCCTGGGCTGCTCCACCAATACCACCCTGCACCTGCCCGCCCTCTTTGCCGAAGCGGGGCTGGACCTGAGCCTCGAAATGTTCAACGAGATCAGCAAGCGCACACCCAACCTCTGCAAGCTCTCCCCGGCCGGACCGCATTACATGGAGGACCTCCAGGAAGCGGGCGGCATCCCCGCCGTCATGAGCGAGCTGGTCAAACGTGACCTGCTCAACCTCGACGTCATGACCGTCACCGGCAAGACCCTGGGCGAAAATCTCAAGGACCTGGACGCCAAGGTCACCAACAACAACATTGTGCGGCCCATCGACAATCCCTATTCCCAGGAAGGCGGCATAGCCATCCTCTACGGCAACATCGCGCCCGAGGGCTGCTGCGTGAAGCAGTCTGCCGTGGCCCCGCAGATGATGGTCAACACCGGCACGGCCAAGGTCTTCACCTCCGAGGAGGAGAGCGTCGAGGCGATCCTGGGCGGCCAGATCGTGGAAGGCGATGTTGTGGTGGTGCTTTACGAAGGCCCCAAGGGTGGCCCGGGCATGCGCGAGATGCTCACGCCCACATCGGCCATCGCGGGCATGGGCCTGGGCGGTGCCGTGGCCCTGGTCACGGACGGCCGGTTCTCGGGCGGCACGCGCGGCGCGGCCATCGGCCATGTCTCGCCCGAGGCGGCGGCGGGCGGCCCCGTGGGGCTGATCAAAACCGGCGACCGCATCGCCATCGACATCCCGGCCCGGTCCATCAACCTGCTGGTGGACGATGCCGAGCTTGAGGCACGGCGGAAGGCGTTCACGCCCGTGGTCAAGGAGATCAAATCCCCGTTCCTGCGCCGCTACGCCAAGCTCGTCACCTCCGCCTCCAGAGGCGCGGTCTTCGAGAAATAAGCTAGCCATTCACACAATACATCACGGGCCGGTCGGAGCAGCAACTCCGCCCGGCCCTTTGCATGAAACGGGAATTTTCACCGTGTCTCAGGCGGCCAGCGGGCCATCCTCATACTTCAAGAGTGCTTCAAACTCCCCCGCAGAGCGACGGAACGCCTCCACCACACGCGGGTCGAACTGCGTGCCGGAGCAGCGGATGATCTCGTCGCGAGCGGAAGCAAAGGTGCGCGCCCCGCGATAGGGCCGATCCTGCAGCATGGCCGACAGAGCGTCCGCCAGGGCGATGATGCGAGCGCCCTCGGGAATCTCCACCCCGGCCAGGCGGTGGGGGTAGCCCGTGCCGTCGTACCGCTCGTGATGATGCAACACCATGTCCACGATGCCGAGCCTGCACAGGGCGGCCACGGGGCGCAGGATGTCCGCCCCGGCCTGGGGATGGGTTCGCATGACCCGCCACTCGGGCGGGGTGAGTGCTCCGGTCTTTGCGAGCACCTCGTCAGGCACGCCGATCTTGCCGATGTCGTGGAGATGCCCGGCCACGTGGATAATCTGGGCCCGCGTCTCGGACAGGCCCATGCTCAGGGCCAGCAGCCGGGAGATACGCGCCACCTCGTCCGAGTGCGCCCTGGTGTTCTGGTCCTTGGCGTCTATGGCAAAGCCCAGTGACTCGGCAAACTGATGCAATATGGTGGTGACGAAATGCGTCGGGTCGTCATGCACGCATGCCGTGGCTGCATCACGCACCGTGCCCGGGATGCGCCGGGGGCTGCTGATCATACCCCACCCCCCGCAACGTCGCCTGTGCCTGTCTTCATCGATTTCATTCATCTTCTCCTTTGTGCTGTCCTTTCCGCAAGCAAAGCTCCCGCTCAGCTCCTGAACGCGGACTTTATTGATTATGAAAATCAATATCAAGACTTTTCTTGTGAATCACGTTGAGGAACTCTTGCGGACATCCCGTGAAATCGACTGGAGCGAAGCTTCCGGCGGACAGGATCGCGCTGGGAGACAAGGCCATCAGCACAGTCCGACCAAAGCGCATACCGCGACCCTTCATCGGTCAAATAATGACCAGAAACAAAAAAACGCCCCGTCCGGCAATGCGGACGGGGCGAGGAAAAACTGTTCCGGGGCGACTAGCGGGCGATCATGGAGCGCAGGAAATCAGCGCAGTTCTCCGTGTTGTGGCCCATGTCATCGAGGCAGTCGATAAAATGCAGAAGCTGATAGATGTCCTTGAACTCGATATCCTTGGCGTAGACCTTCTTCTGGAGGTCGTTCTTGAGCTTGCGGACGTTCTCACGTTCGCGGCGCACCTTGCCGTAGAGGGCCTTGGTCCCTTCGCGATCCAGGGATTCCCCGTGCACCAGGGCGATGGTGGCGTCCAGGGCCGGGCCGAGGCAGTCGGTGGTCTGCCGCACGGCGTCGAGAAGGAAGATGATGTCCTTCTGGACGTCCTCGGGAATGTCCACCTTGCGCATGGCCAGCCAGTGCAGGGCGTCCTGGGCCGAGTCGAGGATGTTGTCCTGGCTTTTGGTGTAATTGAGGAAAAGGTGCTTCTCCACCGCCATGAACACACCCTTGGGCAGGTGGTTGCGGATGTTGCGCTTGATGGAGTCGGCCTGGTTCTCGATGTTGTCGATGGTCCGGGTCAGCTCCTCGAACTCGCGGCATACCCCGCCAGCCACGTAACATTCGAGGGAATCGTCAATGGTGTCGATGCACTCGGCGATCTTGTCGTAGTGTTCGACAAGCCCTTCCATGGGGTCTCTCTTTGCAAGAAGACCGAAAAACGGCAATCTGATGGACATATTTATACCTCGCGGATGATTATTCTTAGATTAAAGCAACCTAGCTGTAACACAACCATTTAAGCAACACAAAGAAAACGATGCTGGTCAGGGCGGCGATGGGTACTGTGGCGATCCAGTAGGCAACGATTCTGAGCAGGACCCGGAAATCGACGGCCTTGAACCCGCGCGCCAGCCCGACGCCGACCACACCGCCCACGGCCGCATGGGTTGTGGACACGGGCAGGCCGAGGTTGGAGGCTATGAGCACGGTTGACGCCGCGCCGAAGTCCACCGCGAATCCGCGTGTGTTGGTCAGGGTGGTGATCCTCTCGCCCACGGTGGCCATGACCCTGTGGCCCAGCAGACCGATGCCGAGGGCGATTCCCACGCCGCCCAGAACAAGCATGGACAGGGGCACGTCCGCCTCTTCGAGCATCACGTGCTGTCGGGCGATCAAATAAATGGCGGCCACGGGGCCGATGGCGTTGGCCACGTCGTTGGCTCCCTGAGAGAGAGCCACATAGCATGACGTGCCCACCTGCATCCGGCGAAACACGCGTTCCACGCCCTCTGCGCCCTCTTCCTCGTCCATGACCACCTTGCCGACGAGATACCGTCCCAGGAGCCATGTCAGCAGAGCCAGACCGGCGGCCAGCCCCAGCGAGGTGGCCCAGTGCAGTCCGAGGGACTTGCCCGCAGGCGTCTTGTACAGAAAGGAGAGGGAGATGAGGGAGATGGTGATGGCGGCCCAGATGGGAGCCCACCGTTTGGCCTGTTGGATGAAGTGATGCTTGTAGAGAATGTATTTTCGGATGTGGGAGAAAACCATGTAGGCCATGGCGGCGGCAAAGAACGGGGAGATGATCCAGGACAGGACGATCCCCCCCATCTTGAGCCAGTTGACCACGCTCGGTCCTCCCGCCACCAGGCCGAACCCCATGATGGCCCCGACGATGGAGTGGGTCGAGGATACCGGGAGCGATGTGAGTGTCGCCACCAGCACCCAGACGCCTGCGGCCAGCAGGGCCGCAAACATCCCTATCATGATCAGCTTGGGATCGGCGATGGCCGCCGGATTGATGATGCCCTTGCTCACCGTGGCCGTGACGTGGGAACCCATGAACACGGCGCCCACGAAGTTCAGCACACCGGCGATGACCACGGCCTGACGCACGGTGATGGCCCGCGCCCCCACGGCCGAAGCCATGGAGTTGGCTACGTCGTTGGCCCCGAGGTTGAAGGCCATGAGAAAGCCGGCCCCCAGGGAAAGATAGAAGAAGAGATCGTAGATATCCATTGTTAGACCCCTCTTTCGAGGGCGTTGGTTAGACGTTTGCCCGTGCCTGATCAGGCGGGCTTGTTGAGCCGGAAGCAGAAACGCGCGCCCCGGGTATCCTCTCCATAGCCGTCATGCCAGATTTCGCCGTCGAAGTTCCTGACGATGCGCCGACAGATGGCCAGACCAAGCCCCGAACTGCCGGAGCCGTCGATGGTGTTCTCGTCCACGCGATAGAACCGCTCGAAAACCTTGATGCTGTGCTCCCGGGAGATGCCCGGCCCCTGGTCCTCCACGCAAAAGACGATGGACTCCCCGTCGTCCTCGGCGCTGATGGTGATGGTGCCGCCCTCGGGACTGTACTTGACCGCGTTGTTGAGCAGGTTGTGAAAGACGTGCAGCAGCCCGTCGGGCTCGCCCAGGACGTGCATCCCGCCCTCCGGGGTCCGGGTTGTCAAAGTGATGGATCGCTCCTCGGCCCAGGGAGTGACGTCGGCCACGGCCCGGTTCATGCTCTCGCGACCGGAGACCGGACCCAGGGCAAGAGCCTTGCCCACTTCCTCCGACTTGGCCAGGGCGAGCATGCTGGAGATGACCTTGTCCATGTGGTCCGCGTTCTTGAGGATGATTTCGAGAAAACCGCGGCCGCCTTCAGGCGTTGCGGGGGGGGTGTCGAGGAGAGTTTCTGAATATCCCTTGATGGAGGTCAGGGGGGTGCGCAGCTGGTGGGACACGTTGGCCACGAAGTCCTTGAGACTTTTCTCGCTGCGTTTCATCTCGGTGATGTCGTAGACCACGAGGATGACCTTGCGCACACCCTTGTGGTCCACGAAGGGGACGCCGCTGACCTCAACCGTGCGCGAATCCATCAGGTCGATCTGGATGGCGCTCTCGGCCTCGCCCCGGTCGTCGAGGAGCCTGTCGGCCAGGTCCTGTATCTCGATGCGCCGGGTGACCTCGATGGGAGTCCGGCCCACCGCGCTCTCGGGCAGGTTGAACATCTCGTCCAGGGCGCCGTTGAAGGACTCGATGCGCCCCTGGGTGTTGATGGTCATGACGCCCTCGCGCATGCCTTCAAAGACGGCCTGGAGCTGGCCCTTCTGGTCCTCGATGATACGGACGTTGCGCTCGATGGACTGGGCCATGGCGTTGACCGACTGGGCCAGGGGCTTGAACTCCCCCCCGGGCAGGGCGCGCAGCCGCTTGGCGTAGTCTCCCTCGCCGATGGACTGGGCCAGCTCGGAAAAGGCCGTGATGTCCCGGCTCATGTTGCGTGACATCAGCGCGCTAAGCAGGGCGGCACAGGCAAGGGTGATGAGGAATATCCAGGAAAAATTCTCGCGCAGCATTGCCAGGCGCGCGTTGACCTCGGAGAAGGGAACGGCCATGCGCAGGATGCCCGAGGGCACGCCGGACGCGCCGTCGACCTTTCCCGCCACGTAGAGCATGTCCTTGTGCAGCGTATCCGAACGGCGGATATCGGACCCGCGTCCAGTTTCCTGCGCGGCGATGACCTCAGGCCGCCCGCCGTGGTCGTCCAGCCCATCCAGGTCGCTGTAGGCCACGTCGGAGTCCGCCACCACGCGGCCGTCCACTATATAGGTAATGCGTGAGGCCAGCCGCTGGCCCAGTGCGTCGACCCAGGCGGCGAACGCCTCCTCCGAGTCGAAGGTCTGGTGGTCCTCAATGAGCCACTTGATGGAATCAAGCTCGTTGAGGGAGCGGCGTTCGGTCTCGCGCACCAGTTCGTCGCCCACGATGCTCGTGGAATAAAAGAAAACGACAGCCAGGGCCACGAGCAGCACGGCCCATGTCCACAGCAGGATTCGCATTTGAAAGGAACGCAGTTTCATTCCTGGTGTCCTCTTTTAGTCCACAGGACGGTCCGCCATGGGGGTGAGTCCCCCCTCCACTTGATGCCCGCGCTCTGTAACATGTCCGTCACAGGATTGTAACGTTTTATCGTGTTACGGTTCTGTTACAATGATTTTCGGCAAATATGCCGGTTGATTGAGGAGAAACAACGGACGTGTCCTCTCTGCCTGTCCACAGGATGCCCCTTCCCGTTGCCGGGTACAAGGGCCTTAGAGCTCCGCCCCTGCCTGGATCAATCAAGAGAGGCGCACCATGGTGCGCCTCCCTCGTGGAACATGCTTTCGGCAACCTCCGGGACTCCCGTCCGAACCAGCCGTGGCGCCTCAGGTTTGAAGCCGCGCATGCACTCCATGAGATACACGGAGACCTCGACCCGGACGATGCCGCCCTCTTCGATGACCCGGACGTTGTTCTCCGGGATGAGGGCCATGTCCTCGGCCACGTCCATCCACTTGCCTTCGAGCCACTTGGGGCTCACGCCCTGTCCCTCCATGTCGGCCAGGGAATAGCTCTCGGCCACGACCCACTCGTCTTCCTGTACAGCTGGCATTGCGCTGACTCCTTCG
>CAMYLL010000130.1 GCA_947259235.1 uncultured Pseudodesulfovibrio sp.
GTATCGGCTCGCCCCGGACGAGGTCGCCTATATCGGCGATTCCCAAGTGGACGAGAAGACCGCCAGGGCCGCGGGGGTCCGTTTTTGGGCCTATCGCGACCAGACTATGGAGGCCCAGGTTCACATAGAGAGCTTCTGGGAAATCAAGGCCGCCATGCAACGCAGCTACAAAGGCCCGATCCTTTCGTATTAGGACTTGATTCTTGTAAACCGGTGTGCGAAATTAACACCATTGACATCATTGGCAGATATTGAAATTTATCCTGTCTTTCTGGAGGCTTCATGGACTTGATTGTCCGCGCAATAGCGACTGTTCTCGGCATCGTGCTCAACGCCTACTTCTGGATCGTCATCATTTCCGCCCTGCTTTCCTGGGTGAATCCAGACCCCTACAATCCCATAGTGCGTTTTCTGCGTGGGATCACCGAGCCGGTTTTCTACAAGATCCGCACATGGATACCCTTTGCCGTCATCGGCGGGTTTGACCTGTCGCCCATCATCGTCATTTTGGCCATCAAGGTGTGCGAGATCGTCGTGGTCGGCAACCTCATGCGCCTTGCCTTCTCCATGGGCGGCGGGTCCATGATGTAAACTCCTTGGAAGGAGGACTGTCGTGACTGTTTCAAAGATTGATTTGCTCAACAAGCAGTTCTCGCGGCGCATGTTCGGCTACTCGCGCATGGAGGTCGACCAGTTCCTGCTGGAGCTGGCCGAAGTCCTGGGCGACACGGCCGACAGTCAGAAGGACATGCGCAAGAAGATCAAACAGCTCGAACAGTCACTCAAGGAGTATCGCCAGCGAGACGAAACCCTGCGCGACACCCTCATGAGCACCCAGAAGATGGTCGACGATCTGAAGGTCGCGGCCAGCAAGGAGGCTCAGCTGATCCTTGATGAGGCACGGGCCAAGGCGGACGCCACGGTCCAGAAGGGCCACAACCGGCTGGCCCAGATTCATGAGGAGATCGAGGATCTCAAGCGTCGGCGGTCCCAGTTCGAGATTCAGCTTAAGGGAATGCTCAAGTCGCATCTGGAGATGCTTGAAATGAGTACCCCTGAGAAGGACAAGGTTGAAGAGCTTGAATCCAAGCTCAAGTATCTCAAGAAAGTTGATTAAGGCGGGACTGTCATATTTCCCTACCAGAATTTGTCAGCAGAACCGAGCACGGATGGCGCATCGCCGTCTGGGTGCAGCCGGGGGCTCGCTCAAGCGAAGTCGTCGGACTCTATCAGCAGTGCGTCAAGATCCGTCTCAAGGCGCCTGCCGTGGACAACAAAGCCAACAAGGCGCTTGTCCTCTACGTGGCAAAAGTGTTGAATGTGAAAAAGAGCCAGGTGGCCATCGAGTCCGGTCAGACCACTCGAAAGAAGCTCCTGGCGCTGAATACGTCGGCTGAACCTGATTGGACTGGGCTCATTCCGGTCAGTAGCCTCTGAAACCCGTAAAAAAGGAGCGGTACATGGAAGCCAAGGACCTTGAACTGATCGAGCAGTACGGTACTGAAGATGCCGAACTCAAGGCTCTGTGGGAGCAGCATGTCGTGTACGAAAAAATGCTCGAGAAACTGGAGGGCAAGAGCTTTCTCTCGCCCACCGAGACGCAGGAAATGAAGGAACTCAAGAAGAAGAAACTCGCAGGCAAGACCAAGCTGCTGGGGCTTCTCGACAAATATCGGGTCACGGAGGCATAGCATGAAGTTGACCGGGGCCCAGATTCTGCTCAAGTGTCTGGAAAAGGAAGGTGTTGATGTCATGTTCGGTTTCCCTGGCGGAGCCGTCATCGACATTTATGACGAAATCCCAAAATCATCCGTGGAACACATTCTGGCGCGCCATGAACAGGGCGCCATTCACGCTGCGGACGGGTATGCCAGGGCAACCGGGCAGGTGGGAGTATGTCTGGTCACTTCCGGCCCCGGCGCCACCAATACCGTAACGGGTATTGCCACCGCCTACATGGATTCCATCCCGGTGGTGATATTGACCGGGCAGGTGCCTCGCGCCCTCATCGGCAACGATGCCTTCCAGGAGGTCGACATCGTCGGCATCACCCGGCCTTGCACCAAACACAATTACCTTGTTCAAGATATCGAGGAGCTGGCCGTGACGGTCAAGCAGGCCTTTTATCTGGCCCGCTCTGGCCGTCCCGGTCCGGTCCTCGTGGACCTGCCCAAGGATGTGATGCAGCAGATCGGCGAGTTTCATTACCCCGAAACTGTCGAGATGCGCAGCTACAATCCGACCCAGAAGCCCCATGTCGGGCAGATTCGCAAGGTCATGAAGCTGCTCAAGAAGGCCAAGCGGCCGCTCATCTATTCCGGCGGCGGTGTGATCACCTCCGGGAGCCACGAGGAGCTGACCTGGCTGGCAAGGAACCTTCGCATGCCCGTGACCTCGACCCTCATGGGTCTGGGCGCCTTTCCCGGCGACGACGAGCTGTTCCTCGGAATGCTTGGCATGCACGGAACCTTTGCGGCCAACATGGCCGTGAACAACTGCGACCTGCTGCTTGCCGTCGGAGCGCGCTTTGACGACCGCGTAACGGGCAAGGTCGATACCTTTGCGCCCAAGGCGACCATCATCCATATTGACGTCGACCCCACGTCCATCCAGAAGAACGTGTCGGTCCATGTGCCTCTGGTGGCGGACTGCAAGTCCGCATTGGCCGCCCTCAAGGTCGAGTCCGAGGCATCCCTGGACGACCACGACTGGAAGGAAGACCACAGGGAGTGGGTCGACCAGGTCCAGGCCTGGGGCAAGGAACATCCCTTGACCTACAAGGACGATGACGTCGTCATCAAACCGCAATATGTGGTTGAAAAAATTTATGAAATAACCAAGGGTGATGCCATCATCGCCACCGAGGTCGGCCAGAACCAGATGTGGGCCGCCCAGTTCTACAAGTATACCAAGCCCAATACCTTGCTCACCTCGGGCGGCTTGGGAACCATGGGCTTCGGCTTTCCCGCGGCCATGGGCGCCCAGCGCGCCTTCCGCGACAAGCTGGTCATCGACATCGCGGGCGACGGCTCCATCCAGATGTGCATTCAGGAAATGATGACCGTGGTCTGCAACAAGCTGCCCGTGAAAATCGTCATTCTCAACAACGGCTATCTTGGCATGGTCCGCCAGTGGCAGGAACTCTTCTACGACAAGAACTACTGTGAGACCTGTCTCGACGCCCAGCCCGACTTCGTCAAACTGGCCGAGGCCTACGGTGCGGTCGGATTCCGCGTGACCGAGAAGAAGGATGTCGAATCGACCCTTCGTGAGGCCTTTGCGGTGGACAAGCCGGTCATCGTTGACATCCGCGTGGCGAGGGAAGAGAACGTGTACCCGATGGTTCCCGCCGGGGCCTCGCTCACCGAGATGTTGCTCGTTTAGGAGAATGACGATGAAAAAACACACGCTTTCCGTGATGGTTGAAAACGAGCCGGGGGTTCTCTCCCGCGTGTCCGGGCTTTTCAGCGGCCGCGGATTCAATATCTATTCGCTCAATGTCGCCCCGACCCTGGAGAAGGGCGTTTCCCTCATGACCATTGTCGCCGAGGGCGACGACCAGATCATCGAGCAGATCGTCAAGCAGCTTCGCAAACTCGTCCCCACGATCAAGGTCAAGGACCTGACCGAGATGAAATCCGTCGAGCGGGAGATGGTCCTGATCAAGGTCAACGCCGAGGATTCCAAGCGGGCCGAGATACTGCGCATCGTTGACATCTTCCGGTGCAAGGTTGTAGACGTCAGCGTCGACGAGCTGACCATCGAAGTCACCGGAGACCAGGGAAAGATCGGAGCCTTGACCAGCCTCTTGACCCGTTTCGGCATAAAGGAGATCGCCCGCACCGGAAACGTTGCCCTGCAGCGTTCCATGCAGATCGATCTATAATCCACGACCATGCGTGTGCCGGGCCGGGGGATTGACCCCTTGCCCGGCGCTTTTGCGCGTTTATATAAATACGGAAATTGCGGCCCATCGTGGCGAAAAATATGAGGAGAAGAATCCCATGAAAGTGTATTACGAGAAAGACGCTGACCTGAGTTTGCTCAAGGACAAGACCGTTGCCATTGTCGGCTACGGCAGCCAGGGCCATGCCCACGCCCAGAACCTTCGCGACTCCGGCGTCAACGTCATCGTGGCCCAGCGCCCCGGCGGTCCCAACTACGACCTGGCCAAGGAGCACGGCTTCGCGCCCATGGCAGTGGCCGACGCAGCCAAGCAGGCCGACCTGATCATGATTCTGCTCCCCGACCAGTATCAGGCCGATGTCTTCGCGGCCGAGATTCTTCCCCACCTCGAAGAGGGCAACGTCATCGCCTTCGGCCATGGCTTCAACGTCCACTTCCAGCAGATCGTTCCGCCCAAGGGCGTTGACTGCATCATGATCGCCCCCAAGGGCCCCGGCCACCTGGTGCGCCGGACCTATACCGAGGGCGGCGCCGTGCCGTGTCTGGCCGCCGTGGCTGTCGATGCCTCGGGCAAGGCCATGGATATCGCCCTGGCCTATGCCAAGGGCATCGGCGGTACTCGCTCGGGCGTCATCGAGACTACCTTCAAGGAAGAGACCGAGACCGACCTGTTCGGTGAGCAGGCCGTGCTCTGCGGCGGCCTGACCGCTCTGTGCAAAGCCGGATTCGACACCCTTGTGGAGGCCGGATACCAGCCCGAGATCGCCTACTTCGAGTGCCTGCACGAGCTCAAGCTGATCGTCGACCTCATGTACGAGGGCGGCATGGCCAAGATGCGCTATTCCATCTCCGATACGGCGGAATACGGCGATTACGTCACCGGCCCCCGCATCATCACCGATGAAACCCGCGAAGAGATGCGCCGCGTGCTCAAGGACATCCAGACCGGCAATTTCGCCCGCGACTTCATTCTGGACAACAAGGCCGGTCAGGTCGGCCTGAAGACCATGCGCCGCATCGGTGCCGAGTCCCAGATCGAGGAAGTCGGCGGCCGTCTGCGCGAGATGATGAGCTGGCTCAAGAAATAGCACCTCTGATCCTGGCATGATCAAGGGCGGTTCCGATTGCGGAGCCGCCCTTTTTCATGCCCGACGCTTTGGTCTTCCTTCTTTTTTTGGCAGGGCCGGGGCCGATGCATTGCCCTCGCGAAGGCTCTGTTCGTGGTTATTCCTGGCGTGTACAAAAGCACGCCGATTGGGCTCGAAAAAAACGCATGCAGATTCCTCTTGACGCCGCAGAGCGGCGGCCTTAGAAGTCCCTCTTCATAATTTTCGAGAGGGAAAAACCATGTTTGATAATGTCCTGTTTTTGGGAATAGTTGTGTTTCTGGCCGAGGTCACCGTCCTGACCCTTGGCACGGTCAGGACAATGGTTACCGTGCTGGGAGAGTCCCGGGCCGCCTTTTGTCTGGGCTGTGTCGAGATGACCTTGTGGATTTTCGGAACCTCTGCCGTAATGCTCAAGGTGGGCGACGAGCCGTTTCTGGGCGTGTGTTACGCTCTGGGTTTTGCCTGCGGCAACGTGGTGGGCATCATGGCTGAGAAGAAGCTGGCCCTGGGCAACGTCGTGTTGCGCATCATCAGCGCGTGGCGCGGGCAGGAGATTGCCCAGGCCATACGCAACGCCGGATTTGGCATCACCACCGTGGCAGGCGAGGGGTCCGTGGGGCCGGTGACCGTGCAGTTCGTGGTGTGCAAGCGCAAGGATATGAAACAGGTCCTGAGCGTGGCCCAGGCTGCCGATCCCGACCTCTTCTATACTTTTGAAACGGCGGGCGGAGCCAGCGAGGTCTACAGCCCGTCGGGCAGCAGGGTCTCTAAAATCATAGGCCCCATACGGCGGCTTGTGCCCCAATGGTAAGCGACAACGCCCGGTCCGCAGTGAGCGGTCCGGGCGTTTTTATTTCTTGAGCCTGATGGCGTGCGGCTTCCAGTGCGGAATGGGCGGACGGCCCGTGTCATGTCGCGGGTCGGGAGAGAGGGGCCGGGGCGGCCACTGTAGATCAGGAGAGTCTGTCGAGAAACCGCTTCAGCTCTTCGTTGAAGGTGTCCGGTTCCTCATAGAAGGGCATGTGGCCGCTCCGTTCGAGAATGACGAACCGCGAATCCGGGATGGAGCCGGCCACGTACCGCCCCGTTGAGGGGCCGAAGCACATATGGCGCGAACGGCCGTAAACCGCCAGGACGGGCAGGGTGATGGCGGGCAGGAGCGAGGTGTAGTCGCGGACCGCGTAGTCCTCGTAGATGGCTGCGGCGGCGTTGTTCTCCACGAGCATGTGCTCGTCGCACATCCAGCGCAGGGCGTGGGCCGGGGCTTCGCCCGAGAGGAACATGGCGTCGACGAACCGCCTGCCGAATCCGGCGCGGTCCTCGGCCATGGCGATCATGTCCGAATGCACGGCGTCCGGTCCCAGTCCGCGATAGCGGTGGGTGTTCCAGGGGGCGTCGGCCAGGGGGTAGGGGGTAGCCTCCACCAGAGCGATGCCGCTCAGCCTGTCCGCTCCGAACTGCTGCCAGTAGTCCAGAACCACCGGGCCGCCCAGGGACCAGCCCGCAAGCAGGACGCGCTTGAGGTCCAGAGCGCGGATGACCTCGCGCACATCGCGGGCGTAGCGGGGAATAGTGTACCCCCTGAGAATGGATTGGGATTTGCCGTGTCCGCGCAAGTCCACTGTCACAACCTGATACTCCCCGGCCAGGGCGTGCTGCCTGCGCCAGAACCGGGAGCTCATGGTCCAGCCGTGCACGAGCAGGATGGGGCGGCCCTTGCCGCGTACTTCCACCCAGAGCCGGGCGGAGTCGGTGGTGGTCACCCAGCCCGCGACATGGCCCTCTTCTTTTGTCTCCACGGCCTCGAAGTGATCCATGCTACTTCATGCCCCTTGGCTTTGGCTTTATGTCTATGATCGGTGTGCCGTCGATGGCCTCCAGCGGTTCCACCACAAGGACGCCAGGAGATTCCATCTCGATGAGGGTGACCCGGTGCAGGCCGATGGGGTTGGGCCTGTTGGGAGAGCGGGTGGTGAAGACGCCTCGCATTGGGCGATTGACGGAGCCTCTGGGGTGGACCATGAGCGGCGTGCGGTCCGACTCGTGGAACCATGTGAAGAGCTCCAGCTGGACGCCGGGAACCATGGAATCCAGTCCCTTGACGTAGGCCGGGTCTATTTCGATGCGGGCGCGAACGGCGCCTTCCTCACTCTCCATCTTGGGTGCGGTTTCCCTGTCCTTGATGGATGACCTGACGTAGCCGATGATGACCAGTTCCAAATCCATGGTGCTCCTCCTTGTTCGACGGTCGCTGCCGGGGCGTCAGCCGCCGAAGTGATCGAATCCTTGTGCCGCAAAGGGCGCGCCGTTGACCACGAGGCCCGGCG
>CAMYLL010000131.1 GCA_947259235.1 uncultured Pseudodesulfovibrio sp.
CGATGAGTTAAAGCTTGCTGACCTGACGCTCGATCTCGTTGGCAATGGTTGAGGCCACTTCGGGATCTTGTACGAACAACTCTTCCATGGTGTTACACCTCGTTTTGGATGTGAATACGAATGGCTTCCCACCGCCTCATGCGGCGCGGCCGGTTTCAGGCGGCAGCCGGACGAAGGGACATTCATCCCTCCGGGTTGCCGCACCCACCGTCCGATGCGGGGTGGAGATCCGCTTTATATCGAAAAAGGGAGGCCGTTCAGCCTCCCTTGTTGCTTCTCTGGTTATCCGTTGAAACGCTTGAACAACATGCAGGCGTTGGTTCCGCCGAATCCGAACGAGTTGCTCAGGGCGTATTCGGCCTGCTGCTGACGCGGGCCGTCCGATCGCACTTGGGATCGGGCGTGTCGCGGTTGATTGTGCCGGGGATGACGCCCTCGGCCAGGGTCTTGACGGCAAAGACCGCCTCCACTCCGCCCGCAGCGCCGAGCAAATGCCCCATCTGGGACTTGTTGGCGCAGATGGCGATATCGTAGGCGTGGTCGCCGAAGACCTTCTTGATGGCCCGCGTCTCGCACAGGTCATTGAGCTTTGTGGAGGTTCCGTGGGCGTTGATGTGGTCGATCTGCGAGGGATCGACCCCTGCCTCACGAATGGCGTTGCGCATGGCAAGGGCCATGCCGGAGCCGTCCTCGGGCGGAGCGGTCATGTGATAGGCATCGCCGGAGGCGCCGAAACCGACGACCTCTGCCAGGATATTGGCGCCGCGAGCCGTGGCGTGGTCCAGGGATTCGAGGAGCAGAAGCCCCGCGCCCTCGCCCATGATGAAGCCGGTGCGGTCCGCGTCAAAGGGGCGCGATGCCTTTTCTGGCTCGTCGTTGCGCACGGAGAGCGCCTTCATGGCGTTGAACCCGGCCACGCCGAGCACTGAGATGGTGGACTCCGCGCCGCCGCAGATCATGACGTCCGCGCGGCCCATGGCGATATCGGTATAGGCCCCGCCGATGGCGTGGGTTCCCGAGGCGCAGGCCGTGGTGGTGCAGATGTTCGGCCCCATTGCTCCGGCCTCGATGGACACCTGACCGGCGGCCATGTTGGCGATGAGGATGGGGATGAAGAACGGCGAGATGCGCCCCGGCCCCTTGTCGAGGAGCTTGGTGTGCATTTCCTCGATGGTGTGCAGGCCGCCCAGGCCGACACCAATGATGGTTCCGGCCCGTTCCTTTTCCGACTCGGGGATGCTCCACCCGGCGGACTCGAACAGCATCTTGCTGGCGCAGACCGCGAACTGGGTGAAGGTTTCCATGCGCCGGGCTTCTTTCTTGTTGATGTAGACGGTGGGATCGAATCCCTTGACCTCGGCGGCGATCTTGGTGTCGAAGTCCGTGGTGTCGAATTTCGAGATCATGCCGACGCCGGATTTACCGGCCAGAAGATTCTGCCAACTTGTATCATCGTCGTTGCCGAGCGGGGTGACAGCCGCGACGCTGGTGACGACAACCCTGTTCATAATGGATATCCGTGCTGTCTGCGTTTGGGAATGGAAAAAAAGGGGCGTCTTACACCTGGATGTGCATAAGACGCCCTCATAATAGTCGTAATCAGGCGGAGCTCGTTAGCCCATGGCCTTTTCGATGTGCGAGATGGCGTCCTGGACCTTGATGATCTTCTGGGCCTGCTCGTCGTCGATCTCCAGGTCGAATTCCTCTTCCATGGCCATGATCAGCTCGGTCAGGTCCAGGGAATCCGCGCCCAGATCTTCAACAAAAGCGGCACCGTCAACAACTTCGTCGGCGCTCACGCCCAGCTGGTCCACGATGATCTCTCTGACTTTTGCGGCTACGTCGGACATACTTTCCTCCAGTAACAATTGGTTTTGTGTCTTGGTTACATATACATGCCGCCGTTGACTCCCAGCACCTGTCCGGTGATGTACCCGGCCATGGGAGAGGCCAGGAAGGAGACTGCGGCTGCGATATCCTCGGACTGCCCGAGGGTGTTGAGCGGAATCTGCGCCAGCATGGCCTCGACCACCTTCTCGGGCAGTTCGTCGGTCATGTCGGTCTTGATGAAACCGGGGGCCACCGCGTTGACGGTGATGGAGCGTCCGGCCAGTTCGCGAGCGGCGGATTTGGTCAGGCCGATGAGCCCTGCCTTTGCCGCGCAGTAGTTGGCCTGGCCCGCGTTGCCCATCTGGCCCACGATGCTGGTGATGTTGATGATGCGGCCCGAGCGCTGCTTGCCCATGATCTTGGACGCTTCCTTGAGGAAGGCGAAGCAGCCGGTGAGGTTGATCTGGATGACCGTGTCCCAGTCCTCGTCCTTCATGCGCATCATCAATCCGTCGCGGGTGATTCCGGCATTGTTGACCAGCACCTCAAGGGCCACCTTGCCCTTGATCTCGTCCTTGAAGAATGCGGCAATGGCGTCCCGGTCGCCGGAGTCGAGCTTGAAGGCCCGGGCCCGGCCGCCCTTTTCCTGGATGGAGGCCACCACCTTGTCCGCCTCTTCGGGACGGCTGACATAGGTCAGGTAAACCTCGAACCCGTCCGCCGCCAGCTGCTCGGCCACTGCGCGGCCTATGCCGCGGGAACCGCCCGTTACCAGCGCGACTCTGGAAAGATCACTCATCGACGTACCTCATGGTTTGCTCGTTGGTCAGCACCCAATATACCAATCCCTTGCGGACTGCAAATATTTGGGACCCGGGACAGCATGCCCTATCACGCCCGTGTCACGGCTGTGTGTCGAAACACGGAGAGATATGCAGGCTGCCGAAAATTTTCCTCAATCGCCCCGGAAGCGGCGCAACCACACGCGCAAGAGGCTGATTCGGCAAGCAGGAAACCGACGGCGCGCGTTCGCACCGTCCGTCAGAACTGCAAAAGCATCGCACCCCAAGTGAAGCCGCCGCCGAAGGTGGGGACCAGCACCCGGTTGCCAGGCTTGATCACGCCCATATCAAGCGCCTCGGAGATGGCGACGGGGACCGATGCGGCCGATGTGTTGCCGTACCGCTCCACGTTGGCAAAGACGCGCTCCTGGGGAATTTCGAGCTTGCGGCCCACGGCATCGATGATGCGCCAGTTGGCCTGGTGCGGAATAAGCACGTCCACGTCCGCCGTGGTCATGCCGTGTTTGGCAAGCAGGGTCTGGCTGATGGCCGACATGTGGCGCACGGCGTGCTTGAAGACCTCGCGACCCTGGAACTGCACGAAATATTCCTCACCCACCGCTTCGCCCAGCTTGTAGGGGATGGCTGACCCGCCGCCCCTGACCGTGAGCAGCTCGCCCAGGGAGCCGTCCGCGCCGAGCATGATGTCCACCACGCGCGGCGTCTCGGCGGCATCGCCCGCAGTGAGCACTGCCGCACCGGCCGCATCGCCAAAGAGCACGCAGGTGCTCCGGTCCTCCCAGTTGACCCGGCTGGTGACAACCTCGGCCGCGACCACGAGCACCTTGGCCTGCGGATTGAGGGCCAGCAGCCCGCGCGCGGTCTCCATGGCGTAGAGGAACCCGGAGCAGGCGGCCTGCACGTCAACGCAGAACTGGCCGGAAATACCGAGCTTTTCCTGGAGCACGCAGGCGGAGGAGGGAATGATGAAGTCGGGTGTGAAGGTGGCGAAGACGATATGCGTCAGATCAGAGGCCGCAAGGCCCGCCTTGGCGAGCGCATTGCGGGCAGCCTCAAGCCCCAAGTCGGAGGAGGCTTCGCCCTCGGCCACTATGTGGCGCTCCTTGATGCCCGTGCGTGTGGTGATCCACTCGTCAGAGGTATCGACGAACCTCTCGAGGTCGGCGTTGGTCATGACACGTTCAGGCGCGTGATGGCCGAAGCCCCGAAGAATGAAGTTGGTATTCATGGGAGGTGGTGTAAGCGTTTGATCTTGCCGGGTCAAGCGGGGCGTGGCCGCATGGGCCGCGCTCCGATCGCCGGTCGTTGGCGTGCTAGGCCGCGTCTTTCGAAGCCTTCTCGAATTTACCCGTCAGACCGCTGTGGGCGGCCAATCCCTGGGCCAGATGCTCGTGCATCTTGTTTCGCACGCTGGTGGCGGCCATCTTGATGGCGTTGACCATGGCCAGCTCGTTGGACTTGCCGTGACAGACCACGACGATGCCCTTGAGCCCGAGGAGCGGCGCACCGCCGTACTCGGCATAGTCCACGACCTTCTTGAACCGCTTGAAGGCACGCATGGAAAGCAGCGTGCCCAGCTTGGAAAGCCAACTGGAGGAAAGCTCGGTCTTCAGGATGCGCCCCATGGAGTGGGCCAGTCCTTCCGACAGCTTGAGGGCCACATTGCCCACGAACCCGTCGCAGACCACAACGTCCACGTCGCCGGTGAAGATGTCGCGCCCCTCGACGTTGCCGATGAAGCGCAGGTCCGACTGGCGCAGCAGCTCGAACGAGTCACGCACCATGGCATTTCCCTTGCCCTCTTCCTCGCCGATGGACAGCAGCCCCACGGCGGGGTTTTCCACGCCGAGGACGTAACGGGAGAGCACGTCGGCCATGAGGCCGAACTGCAGGAGATGCAGGGGCTTTGAATCAACATTGGCCCCAACGTCTATGAGCACCACCGGGTTCTTCTCGGTGGGCATGATACCGGCCAGTGCAGGGCGCATGACGCCCTTGATGCGGCCGAGCACGAACATGCCGCAGGCCACGGTGGCCCCGGAATTGCCCGCGCTGACCACGCCGTCCGCGCCGCCTTCCGTCACGCAACGGCAGGCGACCTGGATGGACGAATCCTTCTTGCGCCGCAGGGCGTCCGAAGGCTTATCGTCCATCTCGACAACCTGTGTCGCGGGCACGACGGTGACGTCAAGCCCGGACGTGCTGAGCTTGGAAAGCTCGCCCTGAATTCGCTCCACATCGCCCACAAGGACGATACCTATGCCGCTGCGTGCGGCCTCGACAGCCGCGGGCACGACAACATGGGGGCCGAAATCGCCCCCCATGGCATCCACGGCAATGCGCGGAACGATATTCGAGCCGTTGTTAGGCATCGGTGCCGCTGACGACCTGACGACCCTTGTAGTTGCCGCACACGGAACAGGCGCGATGGGGAAGAGTGGGCTCGCCGCACTCGCAGTAAACGACATTAGGAACTGCCACGTGGTCGTGGGAGCGGCGCATGCCTTTGCGGGACCTGGACGTCCGTTTCTTGGGAACTGCCATGATGTATACTTCTCTAAAAGCTGTTTGTGGTCGTATTAATTCAGGGGCTGATGACTGGCAAGCACAATCCGCCAGACGCCCTACTTTATCTTCAGATTGCGAAAGACGGCAAGCCGCTCGTCGCCCTCGTCGCCGGAACACTCGCAGGACTCGGTGTTCAAATCCTTGCCACAGCCGGGACACACGCCCTTGCACTCCTCGGAGCACAGGGGTTTGACCGGCAGGGACAGGGCGAACTCTTCCCACAGCAGCGCGCCGATGTCGAGCTGCAACTCGCCGCTCACCTCGCGGACGCGGGGGGCTTCCCCGGTCTCGCCTTCCGGGAGCTGCTCGAAGAGGTCGTACTGTTCGTCGATCTCCACCTCGTAACTCCCGGCGCAGCGGTCGCACGGCATGACAACGGACCCGGTGAGCGTGCCGCGCACGAGTATGCCGCCGTCGGACTGGGGCATGATGGTGGCCTTTGCCACAAGATCACGGCCCGGCTTCACGGCGAGAGAATAGGCCTCGCACCCCTCACGCCACAGCGTCTGGTCATCGAAGGTATATTCCCTGCCATCGGCGGGAATGTCACTGACTGCTATCCATTGTTCCGGCATAGTTTCCTCCGCCCGTCGGCCGTTGTATTCGGCGCGGGCAACCGATGCTTCCTATATGGTAACTTTTTCTCTTGTCAAGAAAAAAACCCTTGCCATTTGCCTTTCAACTCGGTAAAGAATCTCTCCCGTCGCATGGAGCGAACCGACTGTCCGGCGACTGTGATTAAAAATAAACCAAACGATTCAGGAACGATACCGAGGAGGTCGCCATGTCCCAGGTTTGCGATATATGTGGAAAAGGTCCCCAGACCGGCAACAACGTCAGCCATTCCCACATCAAGACCAAGCGTCGCTTCATGCCCAATCTGCAGAAGGTCCGCCACCAGCTGGAGTCCGGCCAGGTTGTCAGCGTGAAGGCCTGCACCCGTTGCATCCGCAGCGGCGCCATCACCAAGCCCGTGGCCGTCAAAAAGGCCGACGCCTAGTTCGAGCCACTTCGAACGAGTCTTTCCGCTGCCGCCGACTTGCTCGGCGGCAGCTTTTTTGCTGTTGTCCCTGACGGACGTCTTTTCCACGGCAGCCCAGCGACACTCCTTCACACACGGGCCATGTACGGGCCCATCTCATTAAAATATAGCCTACCACAACGACGATCGTCTTTGCCAGCGCCCGACCCTGTGCAACCCTGCACACCCTTCTGGGCAGATGTTTGCACAAGAGCACACCTCCTCACTCGTTGAAAATCTCAACTATCTAAATTTATTCAATATTATTTTGGCACACCCCATGCAATCCCTTTGGCATGGGTCGCATGCCCATAAAGCGGTATCAACAACGAGGATTCAATGCATTTCTTCAGTTCATTTGGCACATGGTGCAGCACCCCGGGAACCTGGCACGGCGGGATGGGATGGAACGGCTACTTCCCCTTCCACCTCGGCCCGATTCTCCAGATCGCGCTCATCGCCCTGCTCATCTATGTGATCTATCGTCGATTCGGCCCTCCGGCGTCGTCAGCAGCGTCCTCCTCCGCTGCGCGCACTGCCGATGGCGCCGCAGCAGGCTCCACCCCGGCCGGCCCGGCTCCTGACTCGCCGGAGGATATCCTCAAACGGCGTTACGCACTTGGCGAAATCGACAAGGCCACCTTTGACCGCATGAGAAATGATCTGAAATAAGCCCTCTGTTTGGCACCGCAACACTCCCCTTGTGAAGAGCCCCTGCCGACTCAGTCCCGGCAGGGGCTCGACTCGTCTGTCGCCGGGAAGCGTGACGCCACCCTGAGCAGGCCCCATTTCGGGCAAAGACGCGCCTATTCGCCGGTTCCAACACGGCTGACGTCCACCATGTCATGGAAGATGATGCTCATAATGGCGGCCCAGCCCACGCCGTGGAAGAGGATGTTGCCCGTGGGGTCCAACGAACTCTTGATGGTATTGAGCACCGCGCTGATAAGAAAGACGGAGCAGGCCAACAGGACGACGCCCATCACGTGGCACGCCCAATACATGGTCTGCGTCTTCTGCTCCCGGTAGCTGACGGCCGCCCACATCTGCATCATAGTCGCCCAGATGATGGGTATGGCAACAAAGAACAAGAGCAGATTGTTTTCCT
>CAMYLL010000132.1 GCA_947259235.1 uncultured Pseudodesulfovibrio sp.
AGGAAAGGCCTTCTTGTTCCCGGTCGCAGGGTCGATACCCGTGGCCGGAGGCACGTCAAGGGGGCTTGGCAGATACTCGCAGATGGCGTCCATCACCGGCTGTATGCCTATATTGCGCAGGGCCGAGCCCACCAGAACCGGAACCACCGTCCGATTGAGCGTGGCTTTGCGGAGCGCGGCACGGACTCTCGGTTCGGGAACATCGTCGCCGGAAAGGTAGATATCAAGAATCTCCTCGTCCTCAAGGGCGGCAGCTTCTATGAGCCTTTCCAGCCACGGCGCGAGCAGGGTCAGTTCCTCTTCGGTCAAATCAAAACTCGTGAACTTGATGCCGCTTGAAACAGTGTCGTACTGCACCCGCTTCAGGCTCACCAGATCGAAGACGCCCTTGAAATCGGCCCCTTCGCCGTCGGGGTACTCGATGGGCAGCGGGTTGGCACGAAGCTTGGTCCTGATCGACTCGACCACCGCCTGAAAATCAGCACCCAACCGGTCCATCTTGTTGACGAAGGCAAGCTTCGGGACGTGGTATGACTCGCTCTGACGCCATACGGTCTCGGACTGAGGCTCCACGCCGCTGACACCGCAGAAGACGCCGACAGCTCCGTCAAGCACACGCAGGGAACGCTCCACCTCGATGGTGAAGTCCACATGACCGGGCGTGTCGATGATATTGATGAGGCACGGCCCCCACTGGCAAGAGGTGACGGCGGAGGTGATGGTGATGCCCCGCTCCTGCTCCTCGGGCATGTAGTCCATGGTCGCGGTCCCTTCATGGACCTCGCCAATCCTATGTATTTTCCCTGAATAATAAAGAATTCTCTCGGTCAAAGTCGTCTTGCCTGCGTCAATATGCGCGATGATGCCTATATTGCGCAGATTGGCAAGGACCTTTGCCGAGGGTGCGTTGGATTTGCTCACGTCATCCTCCGGTGGTCCAGGCTATGGAGTGGAACTGAAAGTGTTCGGGATGCAGATCAGGCCACACCCAGCATCCCTCCTGACCCGGACCAAATACTATCTTCGCCTTGGCAAGAGCATGCCCGGTTCGCTCGGCCGGAACATAGGCCACATCCATTATGGATTCGAGAAAACTACCGAACTCATGGCCTTCATAGGAAAAGTTGTCGGCTGGCAAGGCAGGCTCGGCACCGAAGACGCTGAAAATGATATCGGGGTGGATAAAAGCGAGGGCGTCCAGATCAAAGGTGGACTCGTCGTCCATCCAGATGGCGGCGGCCCGGGTATAGCGCGGTCGCCAAAAGGAAATCCGCGAGGCTTCCTGCAGCTCGTTGGTCTTGATGACCGCGGCCTTGGGACCGAGCACGGTGACCGCGCCGGGCCTGTCCGTATCACGCAGCTCGTTGAACAGGCGGCGCACCTGGAGCTCGGTCATGTCCACGACCAGCTCCTGCCCCGCCAGCTCCAGCCCTGTCAGTATCGCCTTGCGCCAAGGCGTACCGTTGCTCACCCGCACGGCCAGGACATTCTCCACCCCCCCGGCCGCGGCCGGAACCAGGGCGGCCAGCAGTCGTGACGGAGACAGCAGGCTGCCATCGAAAAGGATCACGGCAAAGTCCACGGCGGAATAGACGGCGCGGGAATCGAATCCTGCACGCCAATGCCGGACGCTCTCTCCGCCCCGCTCCTTTCGCGGCCCATACCAGTCGTGAAGCCGAGCGATGCCTGTCTTCATCCATGCCCTGTCACGATCAGCAATGTCGTTATAGGCACGCGCAAAGAGCTCATCGTCAGGGACAAGCTCGCTGATCCAGTCGGGAAAGGAGAAGGATGGGCTTCGCATACACCGGGTTGCGACCCGGAGGCCGCGTATTTGTTACGTTAGAGCCACTTCTTGAGCCACAGCTTCCAGCTTCCCTGGATGCGCAGCCGCTCGTCTTCAGACAGGGTCTTTTGGTATTCAAAATAGGAATACTCCGCCCGCTTCCTGGCATAGTCCCGCAGGTCCGGCACGTCCGGGAAGTTTTCGACCACGAACTGATACCTGTGCCAAGCCGGGCCATACTGTTCCGTACGCCAGAAGAAGTCGGCCACGTACACCTCATGTTCGGCAAGGATTCTGCGGCTCTTGACCACGTAATCCTGCGAGGCCTTGGCGTAATCGGATTCGGGATAGGTTTCCTGGAGACGATAGAAGTACTCCAGTCCTTCCTTGATGTTCTCCTGCCGCCGGTCGATGGAGTTGAAAAGACTGTAATTTGAAACGCCTATCTGAAAGAGCACATAGGGGATGGCTTCGTGGCTTGGGTGCAACGCCTCGAATTCCTTGTAGGATTCAAGCGCCATGAGATATTTCTCGTCAAGGAAGTAGGCATCGCCCAGCGAAAGCTCGGCCTTGAGGGCAAAGGGGCTGAACGGGAACCTGTCCTTGAGCTTGGAGAAATAGCTCTGCGCGTCCGAGTAGTCCTTGGTACCCATGGCGTCCATGCCCGCTTCGTAAAGCTCCTGGGCAGTGTCTTCGGGAGGCGGCAGAAAGTAGCTGTCTATCAGGGCGCACCCTGCAGCAAGCCAAAGGACAAGAACAGACGCTATAAGACAAGACGACCGCATGCCGGCTCCTAGAGACCACTGTGTTGGAGATAGGAAAAGGCGGCAGTGGCGGCGGTGGCGCCATCACCCACTGCCGATGCGACCTGGCGGCACAGCTTGGAGCGAATGTCGCCCGCTGCGAACACGCCGGGGATGTTGGTGCGCATCTCCACATCGGTGATGATCCCGTTGCGGTCCTTGGCCACGGCATCGGGGACAAAGTCCATGATGGGCTCGAAGCCGACGAAGATAAACGCTCCGTCGATCATGAGCTGGCTCCGTTCGTCGGTGACGACGTTGTGCAGGGCCAGGGATTCCACCTCGTTAGCCCCCACAATCTCTTCGACCACGGTGCTCCGCATGACTTCTATCTTCTCATGCTTGAAGCATTTGTCCTGATAGCAGACGAGCCCCCGGAAGTCTTCACGGCGGTGAATGAGATAGATTTTGTTAACCAAACGGGCGAGGTAGAGGGCCTCCTCCAACGCGGAGTTGCCGCCGCCGATGACTGCCACGTCGCGATCTCGGAAGAAGTTGCCGTCGCATAGGGCACAGTAGGAAACACCCTTGCCAAGCAAACGCTCCTCGCCCGGAATGCCGAGCTTGCGGTAGCGGGACCCGGTGGCCAGAACGATGGACTTGGCCTGGACCTTTTCTTCACCCACCGTGATAGTGTGGATGCCTGTCCCAAGTTCGATCTCCCTGACCTCGTCGTTGATCCGCTCAAGGGGATAATTCTCCAGATGAGACGCAAACTTGTCGGCCAGCTCCCACCCCTGAAGGCCAGAGGGAAACCCGGGATAGTTCTCTATCTCGGAGGTCATGAGCACCTGCCCACCCGGAGAGAGTTTCTCCAGCATGGCGGTTTTCACGCCTGCGCGCAAAAGATAAAGGGCAGCCGTCATTCCTGCCGGGCCGCCCCCTATGACTACGGCGTCATACAACTTCATGAACTATAACGCCTTCTTGGTAATCATTTCCTTGATGCTGCTCTTGGAAACCGCGCCAGTGCTCTGATCGACAACTTCTCCGTCCTTGAACAGGATCAGGGTCGGGATGGCGCGAATGCCGTATTTGCCCGGAGTTGCGGAATTCTCGTCAACGTTCATTTTGACGATCTTGACCTGACCGTCATACTCGGTGGCCAACTCGTCGATGACAGGACCCATTGCGCGACACGGTCCGCACCAGGGAGCCCAAAAATCAATGAGTACCGGGACATCACTCTGCAAAACTTCCTGATCAAAATTACCGTCAGTGATCTGATTGGCCATAAAAATCTCCTTTTTTTTCCTACTTCCGGTCAAGCGCAGTCCTGTCCGGGCTTGCCACAGTCAGGACCGGAAGCGGCTTAGGTTCAAGCTATTTTCCTAAAATAAGTATCCAAACGCCTTACTGTCAAGGAGCATAGAGGTAAATATCATCCCTTGAAGCATTTGTCACCGGAAACGATCCAGTCGGCAGGGATAACCCGTCCTCTGGGGATGGCTTCCAGGTCAAGGTCGTGGCGGTAGCCAGCCCTGGCGAGCAGCCAGCCGGCATAGGCTATCATGGCCCCATTGTCTGTGCACAGCGAAAGGTCGGGCAAAGTCAGATGAAGCCCGGCGGCGGACGCCACCTCGGACATTGTCCGGCGGACGACGGAATTGGCGGCCACACCGCCCGCCACGATCAGACTGCGCACCCCACCAGGCTGCTCCCGCGTGCGATCCAGAGCGCGCTCCACCTTTATCTTCAGGGTCTGGGCCACGCTCCAGTTGAAGGAGGCGCAGACATCGGCCAGCCGCCGTCGTTTCTCGCCGGACAGCTGCTCCACCTCCGCAGCCCCGGCCAGCTCGTCCAGAACCAGTCCCGGATTGGCGGCAACAAATTTGGCCACGGCCGTCTTGAGACCGCTGAAGCTGAAATCGAGGCTGGGATTGTCCACATAGGGACGGGGGAAAAGCGTCGTATCCGGCTCGCCCTCGCAGCCGAGCTGATCGACGAACCGCCCCCCAGGATAGGCGATATTCAGCAATTTTGCGACCTTGTCAAACGCCTCACCGGCGGCGTCGTCCAGAGTCCGGCCCAGCAGCTCGAACTCCACGGGCGATGAAATCAGATATGTATGAGTATGCCCGCCGGAAACGAGCAGACCAAGGGCTGGAAACAGCAACTCCTCGGCCAGCCCCGGGGCAAGCAGGTGGCCCCAGAGGTGATTGACCCCGATCAGCGGCACTCCGGCCGAAAGGCTGAGCCCCTTGGCAAAGCTGACCCCCACGAGCAGACTGCCGAGCAGTCCCGGCCCGCGCGCCACGGCCACGGCGTCCAGATCCCCTGACGAAAGGCCGGTTTCGGCCATAAGCTCGTCGTAAAGACGCGGCAGGACGCGCAGATGTTCCCGCGAGGCTATCTCGGGAACAACGCCGCCAAAGAGGGCATGGACGTCAACCTGGGTGGCGAGTCGCTCCGCGACCAGTCGGCCGTCCACAACCAGGGCGACGGCGGTTTCGTCACAGGAAGTCTCGATTCCGAGAACGCGCATTACTTGTTCTTCTTTCTCCGGCCCTCGGCCTTGAAGATGTCCTGAACGACCTTGACGTCGTTAAGGGACCCGCAGAAGAACGGGACGCGCTGATGCAGATGATCCGGCTCGATATCAAGAATGCGATCCATCCCGTCGGTGGCCATGCCTCCCGCCTGCTCCACGATGAAAGCCATTGGGTTGCACTCGCAGGTCAGGCGGAGCTTGCCGGAGGGTTTCTTGGGATCGCGCAGATCGGCGGGATACATGAAGATGCCCCCGTAGAGAAGATTCCGGTGAAAGTCCGCCACCAGAGAGCCGATGTAGCGGCCGCTGTAGGGCTTGCGCAAAGCGTTCTGGGGCGATTTGAAATAGTCCAGAGCCTTCTTGGTGTCCCGGCCCCAGTACCGTTCGTATCCCTCGTTGACGGAGTATATCTTGCCCTGCTCCGGGATGCGGATGTTGGGATGCGACAACAGAAACTCGCCCACGCTGGGATCCAGAGTGAAGCCGTGGACGCCGTCGCCGGAAGTGAAGACGAGCATGGTGGAGGAGCCGTAAAGGATATACCCGGCCGCCACCTGTTCGCTCCCCTTCTGAAGGACGTCGCTCGACATCAGGGGCGCCCCTGAATCGCTCTTGCGCTTGAAGATGGAGAAGATCGTCCCGATATTGACGTTGACGTCGATGTTGGACGAGCCGTCCAGGGGATCGAAAATGATGATGTAGTCTCCGCGGGGCAGCGACTCGGGAACCTCGATGATGTCCGCGTTTTCCTCGGACGCCATGGCACACAGGACCCCGGACCGCGACAGGCGGTGGATGAGGATGCGGTTGGCGTAATCGTCGAGCTTCTTGACCTCTTCACCCTGGACATTGACGTCGCCGGTAAAGCCGAGGATATCAACCAGCCCCGCCTTGTTCACCGCACGGGTGATGATCTTGGCGGAGAGGACTATTTCGTTGAACAGTCTGGTGAACTGCCCGGTGGCCCCGGGGATCAGTTTCTGATGAAGAATAATATGTTCAGTAACCGTTACCTGTTGTGGCATCGTCGCTTCCTTTGACCATGATTTCATTTGCTCCGCCCGCGACGCAACCATATCAGAAAGACCACCAGGAGTCTGCGTCCGCAGTGGGGTCGACGCTCTCGGTGGCGTAAACGTAGCTGTTGTTTCCGATGTAGCGGACAAGCCACGTATAATACTTTTCACCGACCTTGACCTGTCCCTGGACATCATCCTTCAGGATTTCCTGCCAGGGAACGGCCAGCAAGCCCGCCTCGTCCACGTCCGCCCCACGCGACCACACGCCGCCTCCGGGGTGGATGATAACCAGTTGGTCCGGCTCGGGGCTGAGCCCCAGGAGGGTCCTGGGATCGAACCCGACGCCGATGAGACCTCTGAAATCGACGTCCTTGAAATAGGGGCGGCCGATGTAAAGCTCGGGACCAAGGTCTGAATAGTCCACCACGGTCAATAGCTGGATTGAACGCCAGACCCCCTCGAAGACAAGGGGTTTCTCGATCTTCTTCACCGGCATCTCCGGCTGCATGAGGATGATCGTGCCCTCCTCGTCGGTGACCAGGACCCGGTGAACCCAGGGGAACCGGGCCATCAGCAGGTCCATCCAGTCCACATCAGGCAGTGTGTCCATGTCGTCGACGAACCGCGCCAGAGAGGTCAGCGGGCCGTCAACCGGGGTGAACAGCTTTGCCAGCTTTTCCTGGTTCGGGTTGGTAAACTGGTAGCTGTCCGTGTCTATCTGCGGCGGGGGGTCGATGTAGTCCTTGGTGGTTTCCCATGATCCCTTCGCATACTCCTTTGTAGTCCCCCATACGGAACAACCGGTTGAACAAACAACCAGGGCAAGGAGTAACAATATTCTGAAATATTTCATTTTTATAAAAACTCTCATCGCACAGCGCAGGTACTGCGGTGCTCGAATGGCACAAGGTCCGGTCGGAGGTTAATTCTGAACCCTGGCCTCAAATCGAGCGGCCAGTGTCTCCAGAGTGCTGATGAGGCGGTTCTTGGCGTGCTCGCCAAAGGCATCCTCGCGCTTGTGCGATTCTGGCGCTTCGTTTCGCCTGGCCTCAATCTCCGCGATACGACCGCTCAATTCGGCCCGCCGCTCGTCGGAAACCGTTGAATGCAGCAATTCCCGATAGATTTCAAGGGCGCCGTCCACGTCGCCCTGGGAGGCGAGCAGGTCGGCCATGGTCTTGGTGCGGAACGACCCCATGCCGGGCCGGGCCGGCTCCTCGCCGTCAAAG
>CAMYLL010000133.1 GCA_947259235.1 uncultured Pseudodesulfovibrio sp.
TACCCGCTGCACTCCACGGCCAAGAATCCGATCCAATCGGCTGCGCTCCCGAATCAAGTCGCCGAAGCGGCTCCGTGATTCGACAGAGCCGCTCCGCTCGATTGGTCGGCTTCTAGGCCTTTGGAGGCTTTACCGCTCGGGCTGGGGGACGCGGGAGACTTTTTTTGGGCGGGCGTCCGCTGAGGGTGCGCCTTTTTTGCGGATTAAGAGCGGAATGTCTTTGCCTGCTATACCCTTTTTGCAGGTTCTTACAGCGACGGACAATGTCGGGAGCGGGAGTTTTTTTGCCCTGCCTCGGGGGCGGCTGTCCCCGGATGAGCCGGGGATATCCTCCTGAATCCGTGCCCGGTGGGCGTCGACCCGCACAGCCAGGCCGTGAGCACTACCTGCTTTTGTTCAGCCGTATCTTGCTGTCGAGTATCAGCATGCCGCCCGTGAGCTTCCATTTCATGGAGGTCGGCGGGGCGTTGTCGATGTTCCAGATCATGGTGTCGCCGTTAATGATATATGTCCCCTTCTGGGCGGCGATGACAGGATTCATGGATCCTTTGGGGATGGTCTTCAGGATTTCAGGGGTCAGCCGTGAATTGAAGTCGAACCGGCCGTTCTTGCCCAAAACAATTGTGTACACGGCATGGGGCATCCCGTCCTGGAAGCCTTTCCAGTTTCCGACCAGGGCAGGGACGATGACGCTTTCAAAGACCACCGGGGCCGAGGACTTGACGCCTTTGGACTCAAGGAGCGCGGTGCTGCCCGTGCTGCCGGAGCGGTTGGCGTAGGCCATGACCGATTCGCCCGCGCCGTTTGTAATCAGGGTGTCCGCCCCGTTGTCGAGCAGGCGTTTCATAAGTTTTTTGTTGCCCGCGCCGGCCGCCAGCATCAGGGCAGTTTCGCCCTTGTTGTTGACGGCGTCGAGGTCTGCCCCCTTGTCGACCAGCAGCGCTCCTTTCTCGTATGCGTTTGACAGATCCGAGCACGCGGCGGCGGCCATGAGTGCCGTTGTCCCGTTTGAGGATTTGAAGTCGATGCCGCCCTTGTTGTTCAGGAGACATCTGATGATGGCGAGGTTGTCCTTGTGCTTGAAGGGGTCGGGGTTCATGGACGCGTAGACCAGCGGGGTGACGAGAACGTTGACGGGCGACGCGACGTCGATCGCGGCTCCCGATTCGACCAGCACCCTGACCATGTCCGCGTCCGCGTTGATGACGGCCAGGATGAGCGCCGTGGAGCCGGATGTGTCGAAAACCTCAAGCGCGGCCCCGCGTTTGAGCAGGAACCCGGCGAAATCGACCTGGTTGGCGCTTGCGGCGGAATGGAGCGGCGTGCCGCCGGAAGCCAGGCTTTTGATGTCGATGCGTGCGCCGTTGTCCAGCAGCAGTCGGCCGCCGTCGACAAAGCCGAAGCGCGCGGCCAGATGCAGGGCGGTATACCCGCCGCTGTTCGTCTTGATTTGTTGCAGGTCCAGCTTGGGCTTGAACGTGATGAACTTTTCCAGAAATCGAAAGACCGTGTCGGCATCGTCGCCGCCGAGCAGGGTGATGGCCGTCATGAGCGGGGTGAGGCCGCTGTTGTCCATCATGTCGATGGCGGCTCCGTTGGCCACGAGATAATCAAGAACGTCGTACTTCTCGTGCAGAAACGTTCCCACGAGCATCGACCGGCCGACGCTATCCGGGTGGTTGATCCGTGCGCCATGGGCGTGGAGGAGTTTTGTCGCCTCCATGTCCTCGGCTTCCACCACAAACCAGAGCGGCGTCTCGCCCGTGGTGGTCTGCGCATCCACCGCAATCCCCTTTCCCTGCGTCAGCAGTACACGGATGGTGTCCGTGTGATCGCGCTGCGCCGCCTTGATCAGCGCGGTGTTCCCGCGTGCCTCCGGGGTGCGGGCCGTACGGTCTCGCGCATTCACCTTGGCCCCCATGCGCAGCAGGGTGGAGACCGCTTCCGCCTGTCCCATGTGCGCGGCAAGGATGAGCGGCGTGCGTTCCCACTCGCCGAAGCTGTCATAGGAGACGCCGCGTTTGTTGACGTCCACTCCGGGTGTCCGAAGGATGAGTTCGATTATGTCGCGGTTCATGCCACGCAAGGCCCAGCAGAGCATGGTGTCCCGGTCATACACGCCGTTGACGTCGTCGCCGCCTGCGATGGCGGCCCGGGCCCGGGCGAGGTCGTCCCGGAAAATGGCCGTGTAGAGTTCGGGCCGGGTCTCCCGGGCAAAGGCGGCAGGCAGGGGGGTGGTCGCCGCGATGAGGAGAATCAATACGAGGGCTGTTCCGCATGTGCAAAGCCTGTTCATGGCGAGATTCTCCGGATTTGGAAATGGTGCGTGTTTCAGCGAGGCCGGTGGCGGGTCGCCAGGGGCGAGGGAGAGTTGCCCACGCTCCAGACGTTCTGCGACCGGTGTCGTTGAGTATATGATTATGCGGGAAATGGCTATGCGCTCGATGCGTGCGGCGGGGCGCACATGCGCGATGCGCCGCCCTGGGTTGGGCGGGCATGGGCGGAACCGATGCGTCCGGCGCGGTGTCCGGGTATCGTCGTCCGCGTATTCTTGCCGTGATTTCGGGGCGCCCCCTCGGCGTGGGCGGCTTGCCTAGATGACGTCGCGGTCGCGCACGCCGATGAGGTAGAGGATGGAGTCCAGTCCGAGGTTGGAGATGGACTGGCGCGCGCCTTTCTTGACCTTGGGCTTGGCGTGGAAGGCGATGCCCAGCCCGGCGAGGTTGAGCATGGGCAGGTCGTTGGCTCCGTCGCCCACGGCAATGACCTGCTGGAGGCTGATGCCCTCCTGGTCGGCGATGGCCTGGAGCAGGTCCGCCTTTTTCTGGGCGTCCACGATCTCGCCCACGGCCCTGCCGGTGAGCTTGCCGTCCTTGATCTCCAGCTCGTTGGCGTAGACGTAGTCCACCCCCAGGCGCTCCTTGAGGATATGGCCGAAATAGGTGAACCCGCCCGAGAGGATGGCGATCTTGTAGCCCACGTTCTTGAGGGTGGTGATGAGCCGCTCGGCCCCTTCTGTCAGGGGCAGGCGGGCGGCCACCTTGCGCAGAACCGATTCGTCCAGGCCTTCAAGGAGCGAGAGGCGCTTGCGCAGGCTCTGCTTGAAGTCCAACTCCCCGCGCATGGCGGCCTCGGTGATGGCCGCCACCTGGTCGCCCACCCCGGCCTCCTTGGCCAGCTCGTCGATGACCTCGGCCTGGATCAGGGTGGAGTCCATGTCAAAGGCCACGAGACGGCGGTTGCGGCGGAAGATGTTGTCTTCCTGGAAGGCGATGTCGGCCACCAGCTCGGCGGAGATATCGAGGAAGCGCGAGCGGATGGCCGCGATGTCCCGGGGCGTGCCGCGCACGGTGAACTCCACGCAGGCGCGGGAGGACTGGCCCGGGCGGCCGGTGACGGGCACGCGGCCGGAGAGGCGGTGGATGGTGTCGATATTGAGCCCGGATTCGCTGACCACCGAGGTGATGGCCGCGATCTGCTCGGCGGAGATGGACCGGGCGAGCAGGGTGATGATGTGCCGCTGCTTGTCTGCCTCGCCTACCCAGGAGCCGTAGTCCTTTTCGTCAAGGGGGTGGAGCTTCATGGTCACGCCCAGCTCGTGGGCCTTGAAGAGCAGGTCCTTGAGCACGGGCTGGGAGTCCGTGGGCAGGTGGATGAGGATGCCCAGGGTGAGGAAGTTGTGGATGACCACCTGGCCGATGTCGAGGATGTCCACGCGGTATCCGGCCAGGACGTCGGAAAGCTCCGCCGTCAGCCCCGGTCTGTCGTTGCCGGTCACGTGTACCAGAATGATCTTTTCCATTGTGCTCGCTCTCCATGCGCTGTTTTTTGCGGACCTTGGCACAAAACGAACCGGCAGTAAATGGCGCTGGGGGGGCCGTGGTGGCCGTGCGCCGTCTTATTCCGGCTGGAAGCTGGCCAGCTCCAGCGTGCCGGGGGCGAGGCGGTCGAGGAAGCGGGTGGTGATGAAGTCCTCGCTGTCGTGCACCATGCGGGATCGGCAGAGGTAGCGCAGGGTCAGGCGGATGCCGCCCGAGGCCACGGACACGTAAACCCGGGGCGTCAGCTCGCGGAAAAACACGGCCCGCCGCTCGAAGTTGCGCCTGATGCGGTCGAGGTCCATGGACTGGGCGACCCGGTAGGCCTCGGCCCCGTCCAGGAGGATGCGCTGCGCCTCCTTCCAGTCGCTGCCGGTGGTCAGGGTCAGGCTCAGCTCGTTCCAGAGATAGCCGGAGCCCCGGGTGGCGTTGATCACCGGCTGGGTCAGGACGCTGGCGTTGGGAACCTTGACCATGCGGCCTGTGCTGTGGCCCGTGGTCCCGCCCTTGCCCGTCTCCACCAGGGTGAAGAAGAGGATGCCCTTGGCGATGACGTCGCCGGAGTTGTCGCCCACCTGTATCCGGTCGCCGATGGCGAACAGCTCGCGCCAGAAGATGATGAAGGAGCCGAGGAAGTTGAGGATGACCTCCTTGGCCACGATGGTCAGGGCCGCGGCCACGATGGTCAGGGCCGTGAGCACCGGGCCCACCCCCTCGAACCAGATGAACACCATACCCAGACATAGGACGATCGCCGTGGCGTACTGGATGGCGTGGGGCGTCTCGGCAGCGGGCTTGCCGCGCCGGGCGGCGAAGATCCGCGCACCCTTGGCCAGCGCCAGCAGAACCAGGGCCAGGGCCAGGCTCTGAAGCGCCTTGACCGCCGCCGGATTGGTCAGGATATCCTGCATCGTGTAATCCATGAAAGACCTCGTGGTGGACAACGGCGCGAGCGCCGGTATATTCAATCAATAACAGCAACCCCCGAAGCCGAGGGAGGATTCATGTTCGATTCACTGCGCTGGATGCTCATCAAGCACGACAGCGCGCCCGGTTCGCTGATCTATGCGGGGGAGCGGCGCGACTTCGTCCCGTTCATCGAGCGGTGCTCCTATTCCAGGGACACGGTGTCCGAGGCGTGCCTTGTTCCGGGGGAGAGCATCACCCTTGAGCCGGATCGAGTCAACCTCGTCCTGGTGGTGGGCATCCACGACGCCGACACCATCCGCAGGGTCGGGTCCGAGCTGAACTTCCCGGCCCTGGCCCTGGAGGACGTAATGAACGCGGGCCAGCGGCCCAAATTCGCCTGGGCCGACGACGATACCGGATTCATCGTCCTCAAGAACATGGAGATGGACGAGGAGCGGCTGAAGAGCGAACAGGTCAGCCTGTTCTGGCGCGACAACCTGGTCACGGTCTTCCTGGAGCGAGAGGACGACCTGCTCGACGGCGTGCTGGGCCGCATCCGCAAGGGCAAGGGGCGCATCCGGGGCGAGGGCGGGGCCTATCTCATGGCCGCCATCCTCGACGTGCTCGTGGACTGCAACATGGTCACCCTGACCCGGTTCAGCGAGCTGGCCGAGACCCTGGAGGCCGAGTTGGACCGCAAGACCACCGACGACCTGCTCGGGCGGCTCTACGAGCTCAAGCGCGAGGTCATCCTGATGCGCAACCAGCTCCTGCCGGTGCGCGAGATATTCAAGGCGCTCATCGGGGAGGACGCGGATATCCCGGAGGTGGTCATGGCCTTCCTGCGGGACACTGCCGGACACCACGAGCAGGTGGTGGACAACGTCACCGCCCTGCACGACATCCTCAAGTCCATGATCGACTACCAGATCTCCCTCATCGGGATGCGCACCAACCGCGTCATGCAGTTCCTCACGGTCATCGCCACCATCTTCATCCCCCTGACCTTCATCGCCGGGGTATACGGCATGAACTTCGAGTACATGCCAGAGCTTTCCTGGCGCTATGGCTATGCCTTTGCCCTGGGGATCATGGCCCTGACGGCCGGGGCCATGTTGTTCTATTTCGTGCGCAAGCGGTTCCTGTGAGGGCTGGGGGACCGGGCCCGGTCGCCGGGCATCGCGGTTCCTACTTTGCTTGTGTTCATGGCCCTCTGCCTGTAGGGTGAAAATGGTAGAAACCTTGGCGACAGCCGATTGACCAACTGCGCGGAGGAGGCATGTACAATCCCGATGACCCGCCGACCGAGCCCGAAGACGTCATGACCGGGCTCGATTTCGAGTCGTCCCGGCAACGCTTCGATTACATGGTGAGGCGGATCGAGGAGAAACTCGAGGATTACGACGGGTACAACTTTTCCCTGCGTCAGGTGCGTGCGCTGAACATCTTCTTCGAGCTGGCCCAGGAGATGGGCGGGCGGGACATGTTCTATGCCGTGTGCATGATGATTCCCCGGGTGCTCTTCGGCCTGGAGAGCAGCATCTACCTGCTTGAGGACGAGGAGACCTTTATCCTGGCGGACAGCACGCAGGACCGGAACGCCATGGAATCGGTCCGCACATGGGACGACGAGCTGACCAATCGGGTGGTGTTCTCGGACGATCACCTCTATATCCCCATTCCCTGCAATCCCCAGTACGCTGACCTTCTGCCTTTCAGTCCGCCCCACAACATCCTCGGCTGCTTTGTCTTCTCCTCCTGCGGGGATATGCAGGGGTATGAACGCCTGTTCATGGAGAAGTACGTCAACCGCGTGGGCTACCAGCTCCACCAGCGGATCATCCGGGCGCGCAATCGCGAGCTCCTGCGGTTCATCAAGTCCATGGTCCAGGACATCGGCCACAACGTCATCGTGCCCAACATGTACTTCAAGCTCTACTTCAACCGGCTCAAGCGGCAGATCGAGGATCTGCACGTGACCACGGAGCGCGTCCTGACCAACATGGTCCGGTGCGGCGACGCCCAGTGCGTGCACGAGGGCAACAGGCTGGCCCGCATCGCCGCGTCCATCGAGGCCCAGTATCAGGAGATATACCGTCACTACGAGACCACCTCCATGTTCCTGGAGACGCTGTTGCGCCGCCGTCACTTCGAGGAAGGGCGCTACGTGCTCGAAAAGCGCGAGGTGGACCTGCGCACCGCGGTGCTCGAACCCCAGCTGGCCCGGTATCGCCAGGCGCTGGAGGACCGGGACATCCAGATAGGCTATGTCATGGGCGGCGCGCCGGACCAGGACGTGCGCATGGTCATGGATCGGGGGCTCATCGCCCAGGTCTTTGCCAACCTGCTGTCCAACGCGGTCAAGTACACCGCCCGGATTACCCTGCCGGACGGTACTACCGGGAAATTCCTGTCCTACGGCTGGCAGATGTACAAGGACTACTTCGGCCCGGACAGGCCCGCCGTGCGGCTGTGGGTGACCACCTCCGGCCCGCCGCTGGGCCTTGCGGATCCCATGACCGTGTTCAAGCCCGGCGTGCGCGCGGGCAACGTG
>CAMYLL010000134.1 GCA_947259235.1 uncultured Pseudodesulfovibrio sp.
GTGCAACGGTGCTCAACCTTAAGACGGCCATTCCGCGTTTTGCCACGATGCCGCACATCGGACGACCCCTTGAGGACATCGAAGGTGTGCGTGAATTCGTGTTCGGTCGCTATGTGGTCCGCTATCTTGTCAGGAAAGAAGCGATCTACATCCTGCGGCTGTGGCATTCAAAAGAATCACGATAAAACTAGTTAGAGCAAACCGGATACAACCGGCAGAGGCCTTGGTTCCGCGCAAGCGGAGCCGGGGCTTTTGCTTTTCCATGGAGGAAATCTGAGAGAAATGACAGACCTTGCAGGCACCAGTCGAGCGTGCTACGTTTGTAGCACGTCAAGGAGATGACTATGCAAACGACATCCATCAGCGCACGTTTTGATGCGGAAACCCTGGCCCGTCTGGATGAGATCGCCAAGGGGCTCGGCAAGTCCCGAACAGCCGTCATCAAGGACGCGGTTGCTAACTACCTGGACTACGACTTTTGGTTCAGGGAACAGGTGGCCAAGGGCTTGACCGACCTGGATGCGGGCAAGACTGTGACGCACGAGCAGATGAAAAACACGGTTAGAGAGCTGGGCTATCATGTTGATTGAGTGGGCGGACAGCGCCCACCGAGATCTTGCGACCATCCTGAGATATTTCAGCGAAATTCAGGAAAAGGACGTTGGGCAAAACTTGATAAACCGTCTCTTCTCCGCAGTAGAGATTCTGTCCAGGTTTCCCAACTCAGGACGCCCCGGCCAAGTGGCAGGGACACGAGAGTTGGTGATTCCGGATCAGCCGTACCTGCTGATTTACAGAGTGACCGACCGTGTGGAGATTGCCCGAGTACTCCACTCCCGCCAGAAATGGCCCTGAGAACCCAAAACCATCACACTTGGTGATTGTTAGACCCCTTTAACCTCGAACAATAACCACTCACTGCAAGCCCCTGTTCCGCCTATCGCGGAACAGGGGCTTTTGCTTTTCCCAAGGAGAAACACATGAGCGACATCCTGAAAGAACTCAAATCCCTGTGCCCGACCGACCTTGACGCGGGCATGGTCTTCAGCGGCAAGGCATCTGGCCGGAGGATCCGTGGCTTTGAGACCTCATCCAGCTTCACCCCGGACATCAACCCGGACTACCTGTTCCACGACTCAAGCCGCGATGTGGTGGTCTGGTTCATGGACTCGTCTGATCCCCTCTACGTCTTCGGGCCTGCCGGAAGCGGCAAGACCAGCCTGATCACACAACTGGCGGCCAAGCTCAATTACCCGGTCTTCGACATCACAGGGCATGGCCGCTTGGAGTTCCCGGATATGGTCGGGCACCTGACCGTGGAGGACTCCACCATGTCCTTTCAGTACGGCCCGCTGGCCCTGGCCATGAAGTTCGGAGGACTGTTCCTGCTGAACGAGATCGATCTGCTGGACCCGGCCACCGCCGCAGGGCTCAACGGCATCCTGGACGGCGATCCGCTGTGCATCCCGGAGAACGGCGGCGAGGTGATCAAGCCGCATCCCCTGTTCCGGTTCGCGGCCACAGCCAACACCAACGGCGGGTCCGACGAAACCGGCCTCTATCAGGGAACGCTTCGGCAGAACCTCGCCTTCATGGACCGCTTCTGGCTGTGCGAGATCGGCTATCCAACCCCCAAGGCCGAGCGGGAGCTGCTGCATCGCAAGGCACCTAGCCTGCCCAAGGACATCCGAACCAGGATGGTGGAGTTCGCGGGCGAGGTCCGCAGGCTCTTCATGGGCGAGGCTGAAGGCAGCTACCGCGACACCATCGAGGTGACCTTCTCGACCCGGACCCTGATCCGTTGGGCTGACCTGACCATCCGGTTCCAGCCCCTTGCCAGGCAGGGCATCCAGCCCGTGACCTATGCCCTGGACCGAGCCCTTGGCTACCGGGCCAGCCGCGAAACGAGAACCGTGCTGCACGAACTGGCGCAGCGCGTCTTCCCCCAAGACACAAAGGAGCAATCATGAACACAGACATCACCGTGCTTGACCATCTCATGGCCCTGAACCTGGACGTGAACATCTGGACCGCCCGCAAGAAGCTGACTCCCGCTGACTTCGGCGAGGCAGAGCTGCCGCCAGAAGACCTGGCGTCCTTGGGGAGCAAGAAAATCTGCAACCCGCAGGAACTGCGCATCTTCGGAACCCTCAAGGCCCGCGCTGTCAACCTGCTGGACAGAACCGGTGTGCGCTTCCTCGGCGGTTGGGCCATCCCGGAGGACAAGGCCGACGACATCGTGCGGGAGCTGACCGTGATCCGTGACGACTTCATGGCGGCAAAGGAGCAGTTCCTGAATCGGTACGATGAAGCGGTGCGGGACTGGATCGCCCAGCATCCAGGCTGGGAGAACCTGATCGGCAATTCCACGGTCGTGCGGATTACGTCCGCAGCCGTATCGGCTTCAAGTGGCAGATGTTCAAGCTCCTGCCGCCTGCTGACGACGCTGCCCATCAGGGGTTGCGGGAGGAAATCAACGACCTTGGCGGCACGCTCTTCGGCGAGGTCGCCAAAGCGGCCACCGACACCTGGCATCGCTGCTTCCAGGGCAAGGACAAGGTCACGCACAAGGCGTTGTCGCCCCTGCGTTCCATCCACGCCAAGCTGTCCGGGCTGAGCTTCGTGGAACCCCGCGTCATGCCCGTGGTGGATCTGTTGGACACCGCCTTTGAGCGCATGCCCCGGCGTGGATACATTGAGGGGAGTGCGCTGCTTCTGCTCCAGGGTGTGGTCTCGCTCCTGCGTGATCCCGCAACCCTTGTCAGCCACGGGCAGAAGATCCTGGAAGGCCAGGACGCATCCGACATCCTCATGGGACTGCTCGCGCAGGGCATCCCGTGCGTTTCCGTGGAGGAATCGGTGGAACTGCCGTTCACCTGTGTTCCCGAGGCGGTCCATCATCATCGGATCGACAGTCAGGGGTTGTGGTGACGGCCATGAACAAGACCCTGATCATGAAATCGTTGCCCCTGGTGGCGAGTGTCCTGGGCAGGAAGTACGGTGTCAGGGTGGAGATTGGTGCCAAGGGCGCTTTCACTGACGGCAAGACCATCTGCCTGCCCATATTGCCCCTGGATTGTGACGACACCCTCATCGGTCTGGCCAGAGGCTACATCGACCATGAGGCGGCGCACATCCGCGAGACCCGATTCGACTGGCTGAAGCTGGCCAACCTCACGCCCCTTGAGATGCACATCTGGAACACCTTCGAGGATTGGCGGGTGGAGAATGCCCTGGCTCGGCTGTTTCCCGGCTGCCGCCAGAACTTCACCTGGCTCATCCAGCATCTGTTCGGCAACGACACCAAGCAGGCAACCGATCCGGCCATCTCGATCCTCAATTGGCTGTTGCTCTCGGTCAGGGCCTGGGATGTCCCAAGCCTTGGCTCCCATCGCGATGCGTTGGGCCAGGTGGTGGAGCACCACTACCCCGGACTCATTGCCAGGCTGAACTTCATCCTGCGCAAGGTACGGTCCTACTGCGTGTCCACTCAGGAATGCATCCTCTATGCGCGGGAAGTCGCATCCGTGCTCAAAGATGTGACTCGGAGCAATTCCCCGTCTCAGCCCCTGCAAAACAAGGGAGCTAAGGGTGGAGAAACGGCAGAAATGGAGCCCCCTGGGCTACACCCTTCGGATGGGGTTTCGGATGAATCCAGCCAAGCCCTGGAAAGGGTTCTGGCTGCCCAGGCAGACGATCTGCCCAAGGGCATGGGTGAAGTGTTGGCTGATGTCCTGGAGCGACAGAAACCGTCCGATTGCGCCCGGTATTTGACCGTGGCCCGACTCGGGCAGCGTGAGGCCAAGAAGATGTCTGCTGAGGACATTGAGGAGGCTGTCAGGGCGTCCACAGGATTGCGTACCCGGTTGCACGGGTTGGTGCAGGCCACGGTGCTCACCCGGTGCCGGATTGGTCGCCACGGGCGGCTTGATCCGAATCGGCTGCATCGGCTGGCTACGGCTGACCCCCGGATGTTCAGGAAAGAGGGAGAGCGGCAGGGCATCTATACCGCCGTGCATATCCTGCTGGATTGCTCAGGCTCCATGCGCAGGCGCATGCCTCTGGCCATCCAGGCATGTCACGCCGTGGTCTCGGTTTTGGACGCGATTCAGGGCATGAACGTGGCCGTGACGGCTTTTCCGGCAGGAGAGCCTGCGGATTGCTACGGTACTCCCGGATGTCCCACGGTGCGTCCGCTGCTCAGGCATGGGGAGCGTATGCACACCCGGTTGGTCATGAACGCGACAGGCTGCACGCCCATGGGCGAGGCATTGCTCTGGGTGTTGCAGGAGATGCTTCCTCTGACTCAGGAACGCAAGATCATCCTGATCCTGACCGACGGCGATCCCGATCACGTCCCCATCACCCTTGAAGCCATCGAGAGCGGTCAGCGTCTCGGTTTCGAGATCTACGGCCTGGGCATCAACGCCGAGGCTATCACCAAACTGCTTCCCCATCACAGCCGGGTTGTCCGCGAGTTGCCCGAACTGGCCCCGGCCATGTTCGGTCTGCTCCAGAACGCTCTGCTCAGCAAATAACCGTCAATCACGAGGTACCCATGAGTGAGGAGACTCCCCTGTGCCCGAGCTGTGCAAGCTCGGAGCACGTCGTATTGGTCAACACCACCCAGAAAATCGGAACCGCAGTCGGTGGTATCGCGGGCGGCGCAGTCGGATACGCCGGAGCGTCGTCAGGCGCTGCCACAGGCGCTGTCATCGGCTCGGTCGTCCCGGTCATCGGGACCGGTATTGGCATCGTGGCTGGCGGCTTGGCCGGAGCCCTGGCCGGGTTCTTTGCCGGGGCCGCAGTCGGCAACCAGATCGGCGAGCACGTGGATAGAAACGTCATTGGGCTTTACCGCTGCAATCGATGCGGTCACCAGTTTGAAATCTGAACAAAGGAGAACAACATGAGAGGCATCCTGACATTCCTCGGCGGTCTCGTTGTCGGCATTCTGGCCGTCACTGGCGTTAACGCCGTGACTGAGGAAAAACATCGCTATCCTTGCGATCACCCCGAAGAGGCCCTCGATGACGTGGATGGCGATAACGAGGACGAGGACGAAGGCAAAGAAGACCGTGACCATGACGACAGGGGAGGGCTGATCATACGGTAAAGGAAATGAAGAGAGCCGCTGGCTGATGCTGGCGGCTCTCTCTTCTTTTATTGTTAAGATCGATTGTACGGCCTTTCTCAAGGTGAGTATCAATCGGAAAAGTTGTACAGCGGTTGTACAAAACAACTAAAAACAAAAATCCTCTCAGCTAACTCACTGAAAGGATAATTGTTTTCTGGTGGAGACGAAGAGATTTGAACTCTCGACCCCTGCCTTGCGAAGGCAGAGCTCTCCCAGCTGAGCTACGTCCCCTTGGGTTGAGGGTAGTTATCCCTTTTTGGCGATGCCGACAAGTGTTTTGAGAGGGATTGGGGGCAGATTGTGCGAGAGACGTTCTCCTTGGGGAAGTTCGTTGGTTGCCGGGGATAATTCATATTCGCTTCCGGCGGGGCATCCGGGTTGCGGGTCGCCGGTCAGAGGCGCAGGCGCGAGAGAATGGTGTCGACCCGGTGGGCGTAGGTGTGCTCGGCCAGGATCAGGTCGCGCCATGCGTGGCGGAGGGCTTGGGTTTTGCTCTCATCGGCGCGGTGGCTGGCGAAGAGGGGCATGAGCTCGTCCGGGGCGGTGAAGGTCACGGGAGCGGTGAGCTCCCCGGGGAAGATGGCGAGGCCGGGGTTGGCATCGGTCAGCAGCAGGCCGCCAGCGCACCAGACGTCGAAGTGCCGCTGGGTCAGCCCGGCCGGGAGCTGCATGCCCGTAACGTTGAGGATGGCTCCGGCTGTGCGGTAAACCGCAGGCAGGGCGGTGTAATAGTCGATCACGGGGCGCACGTCCGCCGTTATGCCGGGAGTGTGTTTCCAGGCGTCGTCGCCAAAGATCACGGCCTGCGGGCCTGCCTCGCTGAGGCAGCGCGTGCGCCATGCTCGTCCGGCAACCTCGGCCCCAATGCCCACGCGGCGTATCTCGTTGCCCGGCCACAGGGGGGCGGGCACGCGGGCTCGCCACCAGTGGAAGTCTGGCCGCTGGCCATGGTCGAGCATGGTGGCGGCTTCGCTCATAAGCGCGGGGTCAGGAGTCAACCCCGCGAAGTACTGCTGTTTCTTCGGGAACTCCGAGCGGCCGACGAAAACGAGCTTGTCGGCAAGGTCGAGGGCGTTCTGGGGCACAGGGCCGGGTGTGGAGAAAATCTCGGGGCTGGTGGCCAGGGGCAGGTGGTGGACCCAGCGCGCGCCGTTTTCTGTCAGCGGCCCGATGAAGGTGTGGTCCGTGACAAAGAGCTTCGCGTGTTGCCACGCGGCGGTCTTGACCCCGGTGAGCAGGTGGAAGGGGTTGTCCACCATCCAGACGGCGACGGTGGTCCCGGCCTCGCGCAGTATGCCCTGGCCGAGGCCAAACGGCTCCAGCCCGCGGAAATTGACGCTGAGGAACAGCTCGGGCACGCCCTGGGCCAGAAGCCTGGGCAGTTCCGTGCCGGGCGATCGCTCCAGTGGCTCGGGGTCCATGATCCGCACGCGCCAGCCCCTGGACTCGAAGGCCAGGCGCAACTCGCGGCCGAGCAGGTCGCGCTCTGTCGAGGGAATCCAGACGGTCTTGACGGAGGGCGCGGCATGGTTCTGCCTGCCTTCTTTGGCCAGGGCCGCGCGGGCTGCCAGCGGGGCGAAAAAGGACGGGAACGCCTTGAGCCCCGGGCGGTAGCGGATTACCGTGGCCGACGCCGCGCGCTCGGGAGTGAACGACTCCGGCGTGATGCGGGTGAAACCGCCTGGGACGCCGAAGTCCCACCCGTCGATCTGACTAATCATGTCCGGACAGTCGACATAGGCGGCGCGGGTGATGGCCGGGAAATGCCCGCTCAGGGCCGCAGGGGTCGGGCCGAGGCCGAGGAAAACAACGTCCGGTCCGCCGGGGAGCAGCTCGAACTGTCCCTGGTCGTCGGGCAGGGTCTGGCCGTTACCCAGTTCGTTGATAACGCGAACTCGGACCGGGCGGGCCTGTGTAGGGCGGTTTGCCATGCTGTACTTGGCTTTTTCGGCGTATTCGGCTACGAATCGCTCCACGCCGAGCAAGGAGCGCTGCCATGAAACA
>CAMYLL010000135.1 GCA_947259235.1 uncultured Pseudodesulfovibrio sp.
CAAGGGGAAGACGGGACCGACGCGTAGTCTTCCTACGCGAGGGTCCGGCTTCGCCGAAGCAACGAAGCAATCGGCCCACGCCCACAGGCAAAGGCTGTTCAAAAGGGGTCGAGTGCGAGGCGCAAGGGGAAGACGGGACCGACGCGTAGTCTTCCTACGCGAGGGTCCGGCTTCGCCGCAGCAACGAAGCAATCGCCCCCTTTTCAACAGCCGCTAAACGGGACGACGACCGAAGAAGCGAAGCATGATAGCCAGGACAATCAGGGGAATGACGGTTCCGACGATGGCCAGGTAGCCGACGAACATGGGCTTGGAGGGCCAGTCGAGGGCGATGAGCTCCATGGCCCCTGAGCCGATGAAGAATATCTCGAAGGTGAGGATGGAGGAGGCCGCGCCCACGTCGGTGGTCACTTGTTCCAGGCACATGTTGTTGCTTATGGGCCGGGAGAGGCCGATGAAGAAGGTGATGCAGAACATGTTGACGGCCATGATCACGGGGGTGGTCGCGCCGTAGACGGCCAGGACGAGCCCGGCGGCAAGGATGCCGAAGAGGGAGACAAAGAGGATGCGCTCGGAGGTGAAGGCCACCACGAGGCGGGTGCAGACGAAGGAGCCGAGCATGATGCCCAGGGCGTTGACCCCGAAGTAGTAGCCGAACGCCTGTTCGGACACGCCGAAGCCGGTGATGTAGATGTCCGGCGAGCCGCCGATGAAGGCGAAGTGGGGCAGGATCATGACCGAGAAGGCCATGGTCAGAACCATGAAGCGGCCGTTGCGGAACACTTGCCGGTAGCGGCCGATGACGGCCAGGACGCCGCCGGTAGTGAACTCCGTGAGGGGTTCCTTGAGCCGGGCTGCGCCGTAGAGCACCACCAGGGCCAGGACACCCTGGCAGGCGAATATCCACCGCCAGGAAGCGACTTCGAGCATCAGCCCGCCCAGGAAGGGCGCGAGCATGGGGCACACCGCGAGGATGACCCCGATGTAGGCCAGGATCTTCTGGCGCATGTGTCCCTCGTAGAGGTCCTTTGACAGGGCCAGGGAGAGGGCGGAGGCAGCGGCGGCTCCGGCGGCCTGAACCACTCGGGCGACCACCAGCATGGCGATGGACCCGGCCACGGCGCACAGGGCGCAGCCGACGATGAACAGCGAGATGCCGCCCAGGAGCACGGGCCTGCGGCCGAAGCGGTCCGAGAGGGGGCCGTGCACGAGCAGGAAAAAGCTGAAGGCGAGAAAAAAGACCACCAGGGACAGGTTGGCCTCGGCCATGGTGATGGACCATTGCGCCTGGATGGTGGGCAGCGCGGGAAGGTACATGTCCGTGGACAGGGCCGGAAAAGCGGCGAGCATAGAAAGCAGAAGTAAATTAGGCATAGAGCGGTGTCCTTGAAAAAAAAAGCACCCTGCCGTTCCGACAGGGTGCATTTCTCATACGCATTGATTTTCCAAAACGCTAGCTGAATATCAGCTCCCCGCCGGATTCGTCCACGGTGACGCTGCCGCCGTCGGCCAGCGAGCCGGAGATGAGCAGCCGGGCCAGCGGCGTCTCCAGATGGGTCTGGAGGTAGCGGTGCAGCGGCCGCGCCCCGAAATGGGGATCATAGGCCGACTGGGCTATGAATCCCTTGGCCGCGTCGGTCAGGACCAGCTCTATTTTGCGGTCCGCCAGGCGGGACTTGAGGCTGTCCACCAGCAGGTCGATGATGCCCATGAGCTGGTCGATGTGCAGCGGCTTGAAGAGCACGGTCTCGTCCACGCGGTTGAGAAACTCCGGCCTGAAGTGGCGGCGCAGCACGTCCATGACCTTGTCGCCCACGCCCTCGCGGAACTCGCCGGACTCGTCGATGCCTTCGAGCATGAACTCCGCCCCGAGGTTGGAAGTCATGATGACGATGGTGTTCTTGAAGTCCACGGTGCGGCCGTGGGAATCCGTCAGCCGCCCGTCGTCGAGGATTTGCAGCAGGACGTTGAAGACGTCGTGATGGGCCTTCTCGATCTCGTCGAAGAGGACAACGGCGTAGGGCTTGCGGCGCACGGCCTCGGTCAGTTGGCCGCCCTCGTCATAGCCCACGTAGCCGGGAGGCGCGCCGATGAGCCGGGCCACGGTGTGCTTCTCCATATACTCGGACATGTCGATGCGGACCATGTTGTCCTCTGAATCGAACAGGGCCGCAGCCAGGGTCTTGCACAGCTCGGTCTTGCCCACGCCGGTGGGGCCGAGGAAGATGAACGAGCCGATGGGGCGCGACGGGTCCTTGAGCCCGGCCCGGGCGCGGAGCACCGCGTTGGACACGGCGTCCACCGCCTCGTCCTGGCCGATGACGCGCCGGTGGAGCTGTTCGGGCAGCTTGAGCAGCTTCTCGCGCTCGCCCTCCAGGAGCTTGGACACCGGGATGCCGGTCCAGCGGCCCACCACCTGGGCCACGTCGTCCGGGCCGACCTCCTCCTTGACCATGCGCGGGGTGTCGCCGGACTCCAGGGCTTCGTTGCGTTGCGCCAGCTCCTTCTCCAGGGAGGCCAGAGTGCCGTATTCCAGTTCGGCGGTGCGGTTGTAGTCGTGGATGCGCTTGGCCTCCTCGATGGCCCGCCGGGTTGATTCTATCTCGCCCTTGAGGGAACGCAGCCGCTCGATGCCGGACTTCTCGTTCTCCCACTGGGCCAGCAGCGCGGACTGCTTCTCCTTGAGCTCGGCCAGGTCCTTTTCCAGCTTCTTGAGCCGTTCCTTGGACGCCTTGTCGCTCTCGCGCTTGAGGGCCTCGCGCTCGATCTCAAGCTGCATGATGAGGCGGTTGGCCTTGTCCAGCTCATAGGGCTGGGAGTCTATCTCCGTGCGGATGAGGGCGGCGGCCTCGTCGATGAGGTCGATGGCCTTGTCCGGCAGCTGGCGGTCCGTGATGTAGCGATGGGAGAGCACGGCGGCCTCGACCACCGCGCCATCGGAGATGCGCACGCCGTGATGGACCTCGAAGCGCTCGCGCAGGCCGCGCAGGATGGAGATGGTGTCCTCCACCGATGGCTCCTCCACCAGCACGGTCTGGAAACGCCGCTCCAGGGCAGGGTCCTTCTCGATGTACTTGCGGTACTCGTCGATGGTGGTGGCCCCGATGCAGTGCAGCTCGCCGCGCGCCAGCATGGGCTTGAGGATGTTGCCCGCGTCCATTGCGCCGTCGGACTTGCCCGCGCCCACGATGGTGTGCAGCTCGTCGATGAACATGATGATCTGCCCGGCCGAGGACTGGACCTCCTTGAGCACGGCCTTGAGCCGCTCCTCGAACTCGCCGCGATACTTTGCTCCGGCGATGAGCGCGCTCATGTCGAGGCTGAAGACCGTCTTGTCCTTGAGCCCCTCGGGCACGTCCTGGGCCACGATGCGCTGGGCCAGCCCCTCGGCGATGGCCGTCTTGCCCACGCCCGCTTCGCCGATGAGGACCGGGTTGTTCTTGGTACGGCGCGAGAGGATGCGGATGACCCGGCGGATCTCGCTGCCCCGGCCGATGACCGGGTCGAGCCTGCCCTGGCGGGCTTCCTCGACAAGGTCGCGGCCATATTTCTTGAGCGAGTCGTAGGTGGCCTCGGGGTTGTCCGAGGTGACCCGCTGCTTGCCGCGCACGGCGTTGAGGGCGTCGAGCACCTTGTTGGAGTCAAGGGCGAACTGCTTGTTGACCCGGCCCACGCCGGTGGACGCGGGCTCGTTCATCAGGGCGAGAAAGACGTGCTCGACCGAGACGAACTCGTCCTTGATGCGCCGGGCCTGATCATCGGCGGCCACGAGCACGGACTGGAGCCGCTGGGTGACGACGATCTGGTCCGGTCTTGCGCCGGGGCCGGAGACGCGCGGAATCTTGCCTATCTCGGCGTCGATGGCGCCCATGTAGGCGTCCGGGGCAACGCCGAGCTTGCGCAGTATCTGGGGCACGAGCCCCTGGTCCTGGGCAACCAGGGCGTGCATGAGATGTTCACAGTCGATCTGCTGATGGCCATGCCGGATGGCGAGGTTCTGCGCCTCGGACACGGCCTCCTGGGTCTTGCGGGTGAAAGTGTTGGGATCCATGAATACCCCTCCTTATATCACTGTTGTGCGGCGTCGTGTCCGTCCTTCCGGGCTTCCGGCATGGGAGCGCGCCGTGCGCGCTTCCTTATGATCAGACGAGCCGCCTGAGTTCCTCGATTTCCGTCTCCAGCTCCTCGATGCGTTCGAGGAGGTCGACGATGATGCTGCCGCTGTCGAACGAGACCTCAAGGTCCTTGACCAGGCGCATCAGCTTGTGAATCCGGTAGACGTCCCGCAGCCGGAAGAGATATTCCGACGCCCCGGTCCTTGCCGGGCTGATCCAGCCGAGGTCCACCAGCTCGGCCACCTGGCCGGGCTCGATGCTGGTCAGCTCCACCAGCTGGGCCCAGGCCACGTATTCACTGCGTTCCGGCAGGTTCAGGCCGGGCATCCGCATCATGATCTTTTCCAATCGTCTGGTCGTCATACGCTGTATCCCCTAGAAATTTCTGGGCGTGAAATCCGAAGTGTCCCTGAGCTCTTCCCAGAGCCGGCGCGCCTCGCTCGAAAGCCGGTCCGGCGACTGGATCATGATGCGCACGTACTGGTCGCCGCGCCGCGCGCCGCTGCCCAGCCCCCTGCCCTTGATGCGCAGCTTCTTGCCCGAGCCGATGCCGGGCGGAATCTTCATCTCCACCGCGCCGTCCAGGGTCGGGATGCGCACGGTCTCGCCGAGCACGGCCTCCCATGGAGCCAGGGGCAGGTCCAGGATGATGTCGTTGTCGTTGACCTTGAAGAGATGGTGCGGCAGCAGCTTGATCCTCAGATAGAGATCGCCCTTGGAGCCGCCGCCCATGCCGGGATTGCCCTGTCCGGCCAGACGGATCTTCTGACCGTCCTTGATCCCTGCCGGGACCTTGACGTCCAGCGTCTTGGTGGTCATGCGCGGGATGCCGTCCGGCCCGGCCACCTGCTCCTGCAGGGTGATGGACTTGGAGCCGCCGCGATACGCCTCGTCCAGAGTCAGCTCGTAGACCGCCTCGGAATCCGAGCCGCGCCGGGGCCGTTGCTGATAACCGCCGCCGTAGCCGCCCTGGGAGAATCCGCCCTGCTGAAAGCCGCCGCGAAAGCCGCCACCGCCACCGCCGAAGATCGTCTCGAAGAAGTCGGAGAAGCCGCCCTGCTGGAACCCGCCACCGCCGCCAAAGTTCATGTTCTCGTAACCCGGCGGGGGCTGGAAGTTCTGCCCATGCTCCCAATCCGATCCGAACTGGTCGTAGAGCTTGCGCTTCTTCTCGTCCTTGAGCACTTCGTAGGCTTCGTTGATCTCCTTGAACTTGGCCTCGGCCGTGGCATCGTTGGGATTGAGATCAGGATGATACTTGCGGGCCAGCTTCTTGAAGGCCTTGCCTATCTCTTCCTTGGGTGCCGACCGGGACACGCCGAGCAACTTGTAATAGTCTTTGTATTCCATAGGGCAGCGAATTCCTCTTCTGAACAAAAAACATTTTATCGATTCGAGATTCTAAGGTAATATGCTTTCACCGCGTGTCAAGATTGCCGCGCTGATTGAACCGGCATTTTTTCCACAGACTTTTCCACATGCAACACAGCCAAGCGGGATACCCATGAATCGTCACCCCAAGATCGCCTGTTTCCTCATCATCGTTCTTGCCTTGAGTTGCGCGGCCTGGACCCCCTGGAGCGCCATCTACGAAAGCGCCCGCGACGAACGCAGCGTGGCCGACCAGACGGTGGACAAGAAAATATCCCTGACCATCAAGACGACCCTGGCCGACAAGGACGCCAAGAAGGCTCTCAAGATACACGTCTACTGTTTTTTGCGCCATGTCTATCTGGTCGGCGCCATCGACGACAGGGAATTTCGCGACTTTGCCGTGGACACGGCAAAGCAGGCTGCGGACGTCAAGCAGGTCTATACCCACCTCGTACCCGAGTCCGATACCACCGCCGACGATCTGACCATCGCGGCCAAGGTGCGCGCCGCCCTCATCGCCAGCAAGGAGCTCAGCTCAACCCAGGTGGAGACAGAGACACTGAACGGCGAGGTGGTGATGGTGGGCATGGTGCGCAGCCAGGCGGACGCGGATCTGGCGGTCAGCATCGCCCAGGGGATCGAAGGCGTGCGCAAGGTGACGTCGTACCTGATCCCGCCGAAGTAGCGCCCCGGCCAGGACGTGATCGCGGCCCCTCCCCGCGCCGGTCGGCACGTTCCGGCCAGCCCCGGGGGACCAGAAGCCGGTCAATGCCCCGCGTTCTCCAGGCGTCGCACACGCGGCTTGCGGAAACGCCGATCTCCATGCCACGCCGCCCACGGGCCAGGGCATCAACCATCTTCCCCCTCGGAGACATCGTGCCCAACACCTGTGTTATGATCCTGCTCGACGGCCTGGGAGACAGGGCCCAGCCGGAACTCAATCACCAGACGCCCCTGCAAGCCGCGAACACCCCGACCCTCGACCGCCTGGCCGCCCTGGGCAGCACGGGGCTCTACCACGCCGGAAAGCTGGGCCAGCCCATGCCCAGCGAGGACGCCCACTTCGCCATGTTCGGGTCCCCCGCGAGCGAGTTTCCCGGACGCGGCCCGCTGGAAGCCCTCGGGGCCGACGTTCCCCGTGGCCCGGGCGACATAGCCATGCTCGCCCACTTCACCAGCGTTCTCGAATCCCTCGAACGCCAGTTGATCCTCAAATACGACCGCATCTGCGGAACCCCGGACGAGATAGACTCGCTCTTCGCCGCCGTGGCCAACTATGAAAAAGACGGCATCGCCATCGACCTGCACAAGACAGGCGGCATGTTCAGCGTGCTCACCATGCGCGGCGACGTTTCGCCCCATATCACGGACTCCAACCCCATGTTGGACGGCCGCTTCGTCTCCTCGGTCCGGCCCATGGCCAGCCACGCCGACGACCCGGCGGCAATCCGCACGGCCAAAGCCCTGACCAGCTATCTGGGCTGGGCTTACGGACGGCTGCGCGAAGTGCCACAGAATCTCCTGAGAGTGAAACAAAAGCTGCCGACCATCAACGGGCTGGTCACCCAGCGCGCGGGCAGACTGACGGACCGCGTGACCCTGCGCGACCGCTACGGCCTGTGCGGCCTGTCCCTGGCCAGCGGCTTCATGTA
>CAMYLL010000136.1 GCA_947259235.1 uncultured Pseudodesulfovibrio sp.
GTGCGGGTTCACCAAGAAGGAAAGCGGGTGGACCCTGCACAGCAACCGCCATGAACGGTTTCACCGCATGTACGTCGAGCACACGGGTTTTCAGCCCCCCAACCAGCATGGGTCCGTGGAAGCCTTCCAGAAGGCCGCACAGGACATGGTTGGGGACGAATGGCCCAGGCTCGACGCCGAAGCCCGTGACGACATCGAAGTCACTGCCGGCCATTCCCCCGGCCGTCGTGACGTGTCCGATGCCTACCTTGGCAGCAGCCATTGACAGAACCCCGCTTCGGCGGGGTTTTCCTGTTGGGCGTGAGGTTCCATGGAGGAGACACGTCGCCAGCGACGTGTCTCCTCCATGGAACCGTCCTTTCCTCCAGTCGGCTTGAGGCCGACAGGAGGGAAGGACTATCGCCAAATGAGGAACGTTACCTGGGAACGAATAGGGACAGAGGGAAAGTAGGTTGGCAGTTTGCTCGACATATAAGACTATAAAAAACGACATGTTATCGCTTCGCAATGTGACCAACTTAATGTTGTCCAAATAATAATATAATTAGGGGTTCATAGCCGCCACCAGCATGACATCCGCCGGGTATTTGAGTGAGACCAGGGAACGGGAGATGGAGACCTCGCCGTCCTCAAGGGGCTGGCGCAGGACTTCGAGCACGGACTTCTTGAACTCGGGCATTTCGTCCAGGAAAAGAACGCCCCGGTGGGCCAGGGAGGTCTCGCCCGGCTGGGGGTAGCGGCCGCCGCCGATGAGGCCCACGTCCGATATGGTGTGATGCGGGGTACGAAAAGGGCGCGAGACCATGAGAGCGTGCCCCTTGGGCAGCCGACCGGCCACGGAGTATATCTTGGTCACCTCCAGGGCCTCCTCGAAGCGCAGCGGGGGCAGCACCGTGGGGATGCGCTTGGCGAGCATGGTCTTTCCCGAGCCGGGCGGACCGATGAAGAGCAGGTTATGCCCGCCCGCCGCCGCGATCTCGATGGCGCGCTTGGCGTGTTCCTGGCCCTTGACCTCGGCGAAATCGCTCAGGAAGGTCTGGCGCTCGGCCCAGAGGGTGTCGATGGCCACCGAGGCCGGCTCGACGACCTCCTCGCCCAGGAGCAGGCGGACCGCCTGGCCCAGGTCCTCCACACCGAAGACCGGAACATCCTTGACCACCGCGCCCTCACGGCCGTTGGCTGCCGGAACCACGATGCCCGCAGCGCGGCCGTCGCGCGCCGCCAGGGCCAGGGGAAGCACCCCGGGCACGGGCTTGAGCCCGCCCGTCAGGGACAGCTCGCCCGCCATGAACCAGCCGTCCACCCGCTCCTGGGGAATGATTCCCATGCCGCAGAGGATGCCCACGGCCAGGGGCAGGTCATAGGCGCTGCCCGCCTTGCGCACGTCGGCAGGAGCGAGGTTGACCGTGATCCGGGCGGGGGGAACCTTGAACCCGCAGTTCTTGAGAGCGGAAAAGACGCGCTCCTTGGATTCCTTGACCGCGCCCTCGGCCAGGCCGACCATGGTGAAGCAGGGCATGCCGGAACGGGAAAAATCGACTTCGAGTTCGACCTTGAAGGCGTCGATGCCCATAAGGGCGGCGCAGGAGACTTTGGCGATCATGGAGAGTCCAGTGAGATGTTTTAGATTATGGATTCGATTAGTATTATACGTTTCAGATATTCGGAATCATGTAAACACCAAGTCACTACTTCCACAAATTCACACGGTCTTTGAGTTCCTTACCACCGCGTTCTCCCGGTCGCTGGCCGCCGAAACCACGATGCCCGCAGCTGATCGGCGCAGCCAATAGCACATAGCCTTTTTATTCAAAAGTTTGTACATTACCCCCACGTTTTGATTCAACTACAGCCTCCATGCGTTCAACATCTAAAAAAAGGCTGATGATATCCATGTCCTTTGTCCTTTTAGTCAATACCGCCTTCAAGACATCCGATCGCAACGAATTTTTTCAATTAAGTCCGCCGCTGGGCCTTCTGGCCATTTCCGCCGCTCTGGAAGAAGCCGGCATCTCGGTTGAACTCATTGATCCGCAAATTTCTGAAGACTATGAAAACCAGGTGCGCGAAGCGGTTGCAAGACGCCCGTTCTTTGTGGGCATGACAACCTTCATGGGGCCCAACATATTGAACGCGCAAAACCTGACCAACCTGGTTCACGACTGCGACAGCGACGTTCCGGTCATCTGGGGCGGCCCCCTCGCGACGTCTTCGCCCGATCTGTGTTTTGACCAGTCAACGGTGGATTACATCGTGCTGGGAATGGGCGAGGACACTGTCGTCGCCCTGGTGGACACACTGAAAAATGGCGGCGATCCCGGCTCTTTGCCCCACGTCCTGGGCAAGGGCTTTCAAGAGCTTGCGCCCAAAACCGTGTACTCGTTTTCGGGCGATCTCGACGCGCTGCCCTTCCCCTCGCTTCACAAGTGGGACGAGGGCATCCGGCGGCTGGGAATCGTCCCGATCCTCTCGTCCAGAGGATGTCCGAGGAACTGCGCCTTTTGCTACAACAACACCTTCATCGGCAGAAAGTGCTGGTATGGACGCTCACCGGACAGCATCCTTTCAGAAATGGAGCACTGGGCCGACCGCCATGGAATCCGCAAGTTCTATTTCGTGGACGACAACTTCCTGGTGCACACCAAGCGGGCAATCGAGATCCTTGACCGGTGCAGGGACAAGGGCTTCGTCATCGATCAGGTTCTTGGCCATCTCATCGACTTTACTCCAGAGATACTAGATCATATCGACGAGAGCATAGGTCATGTCGGCTTCTCCGTCGAATCGGCGTCCGACAAGATCCAGTCCCTGCTGAACAAGAAGCTGGACATGGGCAAGGTCATGGATTTCGTGAAGCTGATGACCAGCAAGGGTATCTCGAAAATAACCACAAACTTCATGTTCGGCCTACCCACCGAAACCGAGGAGGACATTCAGGCCAACATCGACGCGGCCCTGGCCCTTCGCACCATCAATGAAAAGATCCGCATCATTCCGTATGTCTACACTCCGCAGCCCGGCGACGACATCGTATCCAAGTTCGATTGGCGCAAGGATATCTACTTCTCCCTCGACAACCTGTCCTACATCGACATGGCTCCCAACCGGTCCAATGTGCTGCTGCCGGAGATTCGCCCGTGGATGAACGACGACGACATCCAGTTCTATCTCGATTTCGTCCTGACATGGTTCTACCACTTCGACTACATCGTCAGAGCCGACCAGGGGGACGTTTTAAAGCATGGCCTGGAGAACCCGCGAGTGGCGAAACTCTTCCGCGAGGTCCCGATGCCCTAGGGGGGCGCGGGGGACGCCCGGCGACAGGGTCACCCCCCGGATTGGTCGGTATCGGCGGCGGACAGCGGCTCGCCCTGGCTGAAATCGCAGGGGAACGCGGCGGCGCATTCCTTTCCGTCGATCTTTTCCCCGCGCACGTAATTGTAGACGTTGATGTCATGGACGTTTTGCAGCCACAGCGGGGTCGTCTCCGCCTGGAGCACGGGCGCCACATCGTGGATGGACGGATGGTCCACCCAGAAGACGGTGTGCGGCGATTCACGGCGCTCCAGCAGGCTGACAAAGGCGTTGGTCACGTCCCTGAAAGCGTAGAAATCCCCCTGATAGCACTGCAACCCGTTGGGAAAATTGATATAGACCGCATCGTCGGGCTTGAGGCTGTCCTCGGCGAGCGTGCCCACGACCTCGTGAAGACACCGAACGAATCCGGTGGACAGGGCGTCGTCGTTGTCCAGCCGTGTCGTCAGGAACCAGGGCGCGTCCGGCGCCAGGGCGCGCATCCTGTCCACCACCGTCGGCATGATGGTGTCGTATGCGCCGCAAAACACCGGAACGAAGTTGCGGTACTTGGCGTATATCCTGATGAGAGGGATAAAATGCTCCGGCGTCTGCTCGTCGAAGAGCACCAGCCATGTAAATTCCTGCTTATGCTGTGCCTGAACCGTCGGAAAGCAGAACTTCTGAAACATTTCAAACCGCAGTGAAAGCCAGGTGTCGTTGAGGCGAGCCGGAAAATCAATGGGATAGATGTTCACATTGAAACGCGTGATGATGAAATGACTGAAGGTCATACTGCTCTCCGAAACTGAAGCAAAAGGTATTGCGCGGATGAAACCGGACATCAGCAAAGTTTATGACACGCAACGCTATTCCATTTCACACCCAGCGTAAAGATCAGGGACGCCAGCCACCGTTCCTCGCAGACCTGCGCGATTTGTCCGGCCAAACATCAACCACCCTTGGAACCTCGCAATAGTACCGTGCACCCTCCCTCTTACGTGGCGTTTGACCCTTTAGACTTTTGCCACACCCTATGATAGATACTGCCTGCGAGTGGCGGTGGTCGCCGCCGTTTTTTTCGCGCCACCAGTCTTTCCCGGAGGACCGATGCGGACCATATTTCTGACCCTGTTGCTCGTGCTCGCCATGACGGCTCCAGGCTTGGCGCTCGACACCTATTCCGACACCGAGCCCGCTCCGCAGGCGGCCGAACCGAACGCGGCCGAGCCAGCCCGGGAACAGGCGGACGAACAGGCGGACGAAGAAGCGGCCGCCGAGGATCAGGTGGCGCCGGACCAGACAGCGGCCGAGCCGGAGATGACCGAGGAACAGGCCCGCGATGACGCCGAAACCCTTGGCCCCAAAGGCGATATCAGCGTCATCAACGACGACCTGCGTCTGGAGCCCGTCGGCACCATGATCATGCGCGACGGCTCGACCTATGAAATCACCGAACTGATCAAGCTCGACAAGTACCTCATCTACATCGTCGGCAAGCTCAACGGCCGCTCGTCCACCGTCATCAGCCTCACCCGACTGAGCGATCTGCAGCTCTGGGGCTCGATCCAGTTCAAGGATCCCAAAGCCTTCACCATCGTCAGCAGGAACAAGAAGGAGCTCTTCTTCTCCGACGCCCGCCTTTACCTGGGCTCGGACAGCGCCACCACCTACACCTTCATCAGCACCAACCCCAACAATTTCCAACCGGTGACCATTGAGGTGCAGAAGAAGAACGTCCAGGCCATCACCATCAAATGACCACGCCAAAGGAATACCGCATGAAGACCATCACCCGCGCCGCAACCACCATTCTCCTGTGCGCCATGCTCCTGTGCTCCGCCGGATGCGGAGCTCTCATCATCGGCGGCGCGGCAGCCGCAGGAACGTACGTCTATCTCGACGGCCAGGCCAAAGGGACCTATGACGCCACCCTGCAAAAGAGCCTCGACGCCGGTCTGGCGGCCTGCAAATCCCTGGGCATCCCGGTGACCAGCCAGAGCATGGACGGCGCTTCCGCAAAGATCGTGGGCAAGCTCTCGGGCGATACCGTTTACATCACCATGCATCTGGTGGGCGACAACCTGACGGAGATATCCGTGCGCGTGGGACTCTTCGGCAACGAATCCGCCTCCCGCCGCATCCACGCCGCCATCGCCGACCGCCTCTAGGCCGACGGCCCGGAACCGCTCCACCCCCCACCGCACACAAACCCGGACGGTCGCCGTCCGGGATCGTACAGCCATGTCCTGCCTCCGGTCCCGTACGGCGCCCCCCGGCAAAGAACATCCCACTACCCGCTTGACCTCTAGACTTTTTCAAGATAGGGTTTCGATAAGTTGCCCCTTGTTGTCTGATAATGAAATCAGTGGGTGACGATAGGTGACGATAACGGACGCAAGGGAGGCTGCATGATACGGCTCATCTTTGACCCCTCGCCCCGAAAAACCACAGTCAGGCTCGGCTGGGAAACCGCCCGTCGCCCGGTCCGGTCCGTGGCTCCCTTCGCGCTGGTCTGGAACGACCGGCTACAAACCAGGCCCCGCCGCCTGCGGCTGATCACGCGCAGGGCCGGGCTCGTCACGTGCAGCACACATTTTCACCCAAGCCGGGAATCATGAACGAATCACTCACGCACAAGGACCTCGCCGCTCTCTGCAAGGTGTCGGAAACCACCATCAAGAGCTACCGGCGCAAGTTCCCCGGCTTCATCCCCGTGCTCACGCATGGCAAGCCCATTCGATTCAGCAAGGAGGCGGCCGATGTCTGCCTGATGATCCGAGACTGCTTCGACAAAGGCATGTCCGTCAACGACACCCTGAAAACCTTAAGGGAACACTTCAAGGAATCCACGCCCGCCCGGCGAGGGACCCGGCAGCCCCAGTCCGCAACCCAGGAGTCTCCCGGTCATGGTGCGCAGGCAGCCCCCCCCGTCTCCCAGGAATATCTGGAGAAGTTTTTTGCCACCGCAGGACAGATGATGCAGGGCATGGCCGGACTGGCCACGGCCCAGGCCAAGGCCGGACAACGGCTGGCCAAGCTTGAGGAGGCAGTCCACAACCTCGTGGAGATAGAAACGCGCAATAGCGAACTTTTCAGCACTTTGCTTACGCAACTGAGGACCCCGGCATCGGACACTCTACCTACGTCCTCCTCGACCGATGCCGGGGCCGCCTCAGGCGAGCCCAAAGTCCGCGCCAGAAAGATCGTCAAGGTCACCAGCCCGGGCGGCGACGTCAAATCCTACGCCCTCGAAAAGGAAACCCCGCGAGACAACGCCGCCCTCGAACGGCCGTCGGACGCCTTCCTGAACACGCCCATCGTCATCCGCAACGACCAGGGCGAGTTCCTCGGCGTACCGGGCAGGCTCCCCCTCTCCGGGTTTGTGGAAATCCTCGTCCGCGAGGCAGAGGAAGGCGGCGCGTCACTCTCCAGCTGGCACCGTGACGAGGATACCTGGATCTTCACCATGCAGATTCCAGGCGGCGACTCCCACCAGCTTCACTTCGTCTCCACAACCACCCCGCGCGGCAACCTCGTGGTCCTGCTCGACCGCCTCGACGTCAACGGCGAACAAACCACACCACACTTCCTCCAGGAATTCTTCCGGCAGGTAAAAGATAAAATCTGACCTGATTCAGGCCGCGATTCAAGCGGCTTGATCCCACCTGCGGCGGAGAAGTCGGGTGATTTCGCCTCCGGCGGGCAAGGGGGTTACCCCCCTTGCATCCCCACTCTGCCCCTTCGGGGCGACATGTTTACGCCTACACCGCACCACGATCGGGTTCCCCAAGGGCGCGCCCTTGGGCCGCCGGAGGCGAAACCACCTA
>CAMYLL010000137.1 GCA_947259235.1 uncultured Pseudodesulfovibrio sp.
CGAGCTGACCACGCTCTTCACCGAGACCGATCCCGCGAAAATCAAGGCGGTTCAGGCCAGCATCGACACCAAGCACGCAGCCTGGGCCGAAAAACATGGCGGCAAGAAGAAAACCGCTTCTGCCAAGCCCGCCACGACGAAGAAAGAGCCGCCGAAACCGGCTCCACAACCGAGTCCGGTCAAGCCGCCCGAGCCCAAGATCGTCAAGAAAGGCGCGGAGTTCGCCACCGACGATAACGCATGGCAGCAGAAGGGTTTGCCTTCGAAGTTCAAGAAATCCGGCAAGGCCGCTGTCGGCGGCGCACACGAAAAGGAGTTCTGGACCGACGAAAACGGCGACAAATGGCTGTTCAAGCCCATTGGCCGCAAGGATGATGAGTTCATCGCCTTCGGAGAGGAAGCCGCCTACAAGATCGGCCGCCTGATCGACCCCCATTCCATCGAGGTGCGCACCATCCAATTGAACGGCCGCACCGGCTCCATCCAGAAATGGCGTACCGATCTGCGGGACGACTTCGATTTTCGTAACATCCTGCCACAGGATCTGACCACCATCGAACTGGAGCAGATCCAGCGCGAGCATGTGGTCGACTGGCTGATCGCTAACCACGACGGACATTCCAAGCAGTTCATCCGCGCCCGGGACGGTCGCGTCTACGGCATCGACAAAGGCCAGGCATTCAAGTTTCTGGGGCAGGACAAGCTCTCGCTCGACTATCACCCCAACGGTGTCTGCGGCGAGGAAGAGCCGTTTTACAACAAGGTCTTCCGGGCGGCCAAGGAAGGGAAGGTACGGGTCGATCCGAACGCGACCCTGCGCTACATCCAGGAAGTCGAAAAGATCGCCGACGAGGATTACCTCGATCTGCTGCGGCCCTACGCCGAGGGACGGTTTTCCAAGGACCCGGCCGGGCTGCGGCATTTCTATGATCTGGCCTTGGAGCGGAAACACAATCTCAGGCGGGACTTCGAAGGCTATTACGCCGATGTGCTGGGGGATCGGGGCTTCCGTTTCGACAAGCTGAGCGCCGCCACCGGGAAGAAAAAGTTGCTCTCCTCCGCCGAAGAGACCCTGGTCGAGGAGGCCCGCAAACTCGGCTGGCAGGGCAAGACGCTGCCCTTCGACAGCGGCGACGTGGAGGACCAGAACGCGCTGATCTTCACCGAGAGCTTCAAGGGGGAGAAGCGCACCGTGGTCAAGATGAAGATCCGGCCGGACACCGACCGCCGCATCGACGAGGTGCTGCGCAGGTATGTGCAGACGGCGGCCGGGGAAAAGGGACAACCGCTGGTCGAAGACAGCTTCTTTCCGACGATTCTGGACGCCGTCAAAAACGTCAACTTCCACGTGGGCGACGGCAAGTACAACCGGACCAAGATCGACAAGGCCCTGCGCCTGCGCAAGAAACTGGAGACCCTGCAAAAGAGCGCCGACCCCAAGGTCAAGGAGATGGCGGACCACTATCTGAAATGGGTCAAGGAGATCGAAGAGTCCGTCGACTGGGACCGGGCCACCAACGGCGTATTCGATCAGTACTTGCCCAAGCTCGACGCGCAGAAACCCAAGGAGAAACCGCCGTTCAAGGTGGAACGTGGCAAGGTGACCCATACCAAGCGCAGGATCGGGTCCGGCACCATCACCGTCGAGGCCGACGACATCGACAACCGGACGCTGTTCAATCACAACTCCCGCATGCAGGACGGGCACCAGTACACCGTGACCTTTGAGGACGGCACCCGGGTCCGCTATCGCCCCTGGTCCGACACCAACCTCTATGCCCAGCGCGGCGAGCTGGAAATGATCCTGGACGGCGACGCCACCCCTGGACGGGTCGAGGCGATGCTGGAAAAGCTCGAACAGCTTGGGATCGATACCCGGGTGGCCACGGCGGAAAACGCCGAGCAGATGTATCTCGAAAAGCTCGCCTACATCCGCAAGACCGACAAGAGCGCCGACTACAAACGACTGCAGAAATCCCTCGACGACCGCAATGCCACCACCACCGAGCGGGTCCAGGCTCTGCGCGGCTATTGGCAAAAGGAACTGGGAGTTCAGGACATCACCCAGCTTTCCGGATACAACCCGCTGGGCGAATACCAGGCGGGTTTTCTGGACCGCGACGCCAAGGGCGGATACCGGCACCAGTTCCGGTTCGACATCACCGATGAGGAGCTGGAAAAACAGATGAAGGGCTATTCGCTGGTCCACGATCTGACCAACGGCGAGAGCATGTCCGGCTTCATCGACTTGATCATGGAGAACAACGGAGCCATGGTCAGCACGGTCGAGAAGATGCGCATGGGCGTGGCTCCGGGCGGAATGTCCCCGGTGGCCGACATGCAGACCGGCGGCGCGAGCTATTTCTTCACCCGAATCAAGAAGCAACCGGCCAGCGACGCCTCACCGGCCCTCTACTTCAAGAAACAGATGCTGCGGCGCATGGACGCCATCAGCTATGACCACGACGCCTACGGCAAGGTGATCGACGACTACGTGCAGCGCAACCGGGGGGCCAGCATCGACGACTGGAAGCGATTCTCGCAGCGCCATGGCAACGAAACCATCTTCAAATACTCGGTGACGCTGCTGGACAACATCGAGTTCATCGTGGCCAGAAGCGACAACGAACGTCGGGAGATCATCCAGAGTTTCACCCGGCGCGGCATCAAGAAACTGCCCGACGGGCGCAAGGTGGAGGACATCGTCCATACCCCGCAAAGCTGGAGCAAACGCAAACAATGACCATGAAGGACTTTATCGAACAGGAGAAAAGACGGCTGCAGGAAGCGCTGCACTGGTTCAACAACCGGGGCAGTCGCATGACCGTCAGAGAATCCGGGGATCTCTTTCTGGACGCCCTGGTGGACAGCTTCACCGTCACCCGGATCACTCCCCATTTCGACACCGCTGGAAACCATCTGCGCACCGATTTCTGGCTGTTGTGGAAGGCACTCGGTTACGACGAGGGCTTCCAGCACGCCCACACCGTCAAGGTGGTGGATGTCCGGGTGGAAGACACCCTGACGGCCGAACATGACGGCAAGGAGGACGAAGGCTGGCTGATTGTCGAGCTGACCGACGACCTGGGCCGCATTCACCATGTCGAAATGATCGAGCCGGTGTCGGAGCCCGAACTCGCGGCGGACTGGCAACGCTGGATCGCCTACCGCCGGAAAAACGCCGAGAGATTCCGCCGAATTGATGCCCAGCTTCTGGCCGAGCATCTCCGGATCGCGGAGGACTGGTCATGAAGCTGCGCTATATGCTCGACTCGATAATCGCAGACCGGCAAGCCACCGTGCCGGAATACTTGCCCGTGGGCGTCTGGGTTCAGGGGCCGGGTCCCGGTCTGGATGTGGAGATGTACTACCTCGACCGGGGGCCGAGCGGGCTTGCCGACCGCAAAGACGAAGCCGCCTGGGTGGTCAACCGTCTGGTCGAGGCCGGGGCCACCTCGCTTCCGGTGGATTTTCTCGAATACCACCGGCTGTCCCGCTCTCCTTACGACGGGGTCTTTTCCGAGATCACCGAGACCGGTGAATACCCTTACCTCGACGCCTGCGGCAAGGCCGTTCTGGCCCGGCTGAGAAAATAACTGGCCCTGACAGAAAGTGTTTTTCCCTCGGTGAGATCTTATTTGCCCCCTCTCGAGTTGTCTTTGGCTATTTTGATAGCGAGGCAATCGTAGGTGACACGCCCTCCCGGATAGTTCACCGTTGCCCGACGCAGAAGCCGCCAGTCCCCGGTTTGGTATACGCCAACCGCTGCCATCTTTTCGATCACATCACTTGCGGAGTCTAGCCGTTCCGCCAGTTCGCCGTTTTGGGTGAGGGCGATATGCAAAGCCGAACCGGCGGCCGCCACCAGCGTTACTGGCTCGCAAATCAGATTTGAGAGGTCGCGAAACGAAAATTTTTCAAGCGTTTCCCTGGTCTGCAACCGGATCATCTTGGCCCGGGCATCCGGACCAACCGCACCCTTGGCCGTTTCAACAAGATCGAGCAGATAGTGGCGGACATCGTCCAGGTTTTTCGCCTGACAGAGTTTCTCGAGCCCTGGCTGCGCGTCGATGGTTTTGGCAAGTATCGACACCTCGCGCAGGTAATGATTCCGCTGGTTGTCCGGCACCATGTACATGACGACGAGCGACACAGGGATACCGTCCGGAGCGCCGTAATCGATTCCCTTGGGACTCCAGCCGATGACACACATCAGGTCTTCTTCATAGCTCAGACGTGCATGGGGGCAGGCCCAGCCCTTGCCGATGGCGGTATTTGTCGCTTCTTCCCTTTTAGCGACCAGTCCGACCACATCGGTTCCGGCGGTTGTCTCGGGGAAGGCTTCGATGATGTGCGCCAGAAATTGCAGTGCGTGCCATTTGTCATTCTCCGGCAGTTCGAACAACCGGCCTTCCTGAATGGCGTCCAGTATCGTGTCCATCAATCACCTCCATATCGGTTGAAAAACCAGCTCTTTACCATGTGGGTCAGAACGGCGTACGTGGCAAGGAACAGCCCTATCCAGGCCCAATAGATCGGCGGCAGCGGGACCATCCCCAGGTCAGCGGCAAAGGGCGAGTACGGCAGCCACGCACCGATGGCCATGATGAGCAGGGTAGTCATGGTCATGTGGATCGAAGCCCTGCTCTCGAAAAAAGGTATCCGTCTGGTCCTGATGATGTGGACAATCAAGGTCTGGGTCAGCAGGGATTCAACAAACCATCCGGTTTGAAAGAGGCTTGCCAACGATTCTTTCTGAACGGCGGTGGTTGCAGGGTTGAGATAATCGCTGCAATGAAAGAAAAACCACATTAGGGCGAAGGTGGCGTAATCGAATATCGAGCTGATCGGCCCGACCCAGACCATGAAACGCTTGATGTTGTCGATATTCCATTTCAGGGGTTTGTCGACGAGTTCCTCGTCGACCCTGTCCGTGGGGATGCCGGTTTGCGAAAAATCGTAGAGCAGATTGTTGGTGAGAATCTGCACCGGCAGCATCGGCAGGAAAGGCAGCAGATAGCTTGCGCCCACCACACTGAACATGTTGCCGAAATTGGAGCTTGCCCCCATGCGGATGTACTTGACAATATTCGCGAAAACCTTCCGACCCTCGAGGATGCCTTCCTCCAGGACCAGCAGGTTTTTTTCGAGCAGCACGATGTCTGCGGCTTCCTTGGCCACATCAACCGCCGTATCCACCGAGATACCCACATCCGCCGCCTTCAGCGCGGGCGCGTCATTGATGCCGTCGCCCATGAAGCCCACGACATGGCCGCTAGCGCGCAGTGCCATGACGATCTGCTCTTTCTGCGCGGGCGACAGCTTGACGAATACGTTGGCGTCCTGGACCGTTTTCGAGAAATCATCCGGCGGAAGCTGAGCCAGATCCGAGCCGGTGACCATCCGGCCCACGGCGAGCCCCACATCCCGGCAGACCTTTTCGGTCACCAGGCCATTGTCGCCGGTCAGAACCTTAACCTGAACCCCGGCTTTGGCCATGAGCTCAATCGCCTCCATGGCCGATACCTTGGGTGGATCGTAAAATGCAATGTAGCCGAGCAGGATCAGCTTTTCTTCGTCGGCAACGGTGAACTCCTTTTTGGCCCGTGGGAATTCGCGATAGGCGATGCCAAGTACCCTGAACCCGTCGCGATTGAGTTTCTCGACCTCCTCGAACAGATCGGAGCGAATCATGTCGATCAGAGGATAGACCTCTTCATCGATCTGGTAATGAGTGCAGCATTGATAGATTTCCTCGGCCGCGCCTTTGCAGATCAGGACGTGATCCCCCTCGAAATCCACCACCACGGACATCCGGCGGCGTTGAAAGTCAAAGGGCAATTCATCCACCAGGCGGCAGTCCCGTTCCACGTTCAGATCGGCGTGTTCGAGCACGGCCCGGTCGAGCAGGTTGCGCAGCCCGGTCTGGAAGTAGCTGTTGAGATAGGCGTAACTGAGAACGTCCTCGCTGCTGTTGCCGAGGATATCGACGTGGCGCTCCATGACCACCCGGTCCTGGGTCAGGGTTCCCGTCTTGTCGGTGCACAGGATATCGATTGCGCCGAAATTCTGGATCGACGGCAGCCTTTTGACGATAACCTTCTTCCCGGCCATGGTCAGCGCCCCCTTGGCCAGGTTGACGGTGACGATCATCGGCAGCATCTCGGGGGTGAGTCCGACGGCTATGGAGAGGCCGAACAGCAGCGCCTCAAGCCAGTTCCCCTTGGTCAGACCGACAATGAAAAAGACCGCCATGACCATCACCAGCATGAAGCGAATCATCAACCAGGTGAAGGAACGAACACCCTTGTCGAAACTGGTTTCCTCGCGCTTTTCGTTCAGCCGTTCGGAAAGGGCTCCGAACAAGGTGCTGGTCCCGGTGTTCACGACCACGCCCCGCGCCGTGCCGCTGGTTACCGAGGTGCCGAAAAAACAGACGTTCGGCAGATCCATGACCGACTGGACGTCCGTGGCGCACGTATCCACCTTTTTTTCAACAGGCATCGATTCGCCGGTGAGCGCGGACTGACTGACGAAGAAGTCCTTGGCGGCCAGCAGCCGCAGATCCGCCGGAATGATGGAGCCCGCCTGCAGGAGAACGATATCGCCAGGAACGATTTCCGATATCCTGACCTCGGTTTCCGCTCCATCCCTCAGCACGAAGGTGCGGGATTGAACGCGCTTGCCCAGCGAATCGACGGTACTGGTCGAGCGCCGGTCAAGAATGTAGGACAGGCCCACGCTCAGAACAATCATCGCTGAGACGATGACGGTGGATTTCAATTCGCCGATGATCGCCGAAACCAGGGCGATGATGAGGAGTTGAACAACCAGCGGGCTTTTGAGCCGGTTAAACATGTCGGCCAAGAAACCCAGGCGTTTCAGGTGGGTCAATTCATTCGGACCATACTGGTCCAGGCGTTTTTCCGCCTCCTTGGATCTCAGCCCGTCAAGCGAGGCGTCAAGCGAATCGATAGCATTCTGGACAGGCGCGTTACAGAGATCCGCCAATCTCCGTTCATGGTCATTCAAAGAGCTCCGGGTGGACGATTGCGCCCCCGAACCATTTGCGGCGGTTTTGAACAG
>CAMYLL010000138.1 GCA_947259235.1 uncultured Pseudodesulfovibrio sp.
GTGGGACACTGTCCGGCGGCGAACAGCAGATGCTCGCCATCGCCCGGGCGCTGATGGCCAAGCCCAAGCTGCTTCTGCTGGACGAACCGTCCATGGGCCTGGCGCCGCTGGTTGTCCGGCAGATTTTCGAAATCATCAAGAAGGTCAACGCGGAGCACAACACCACCATCTTCCTGGTTGAGCAAAACGCCAACCTCGCCCTCAAGATCGGGCACAGGGGATACGTGATGGAGAACGGACGAATAGTCCTTTCGGATACCTGCGACAAGCTGTTGACCAACGATCTGGTCAAGAAGGCCTATCTCGGCCTGTAGAAACGAAAGCTGCGAGGCCGGACCTTATGTCCGGCCTCAGGCATATATGGCGACTTAAATGCTCTGGAGGTAAGAGATGAGCAAAATTCTCGACAAGGCCCTGACCTTTGACGACGTCCTGCTGCTGCCGGACTACTCGAACGTATTGCCGAACGATGTGGATGTTTCCACCTATCTGACGCCGCAAATCAAGTTGAACATACCGCTCATTTCCGCCGCCATGGATACCGTTACCGAATCTCGCATGGCCATCTCCATGGCCCGTCACGGCGGGGTCGGCGTCATTCACAAGAACATGTCCGTGCGCGAGCAGGCGCGTGAGATCGACCGGGTCAAGAAGTCCGAGTCCGGCATGATCACCGATCCGCTCACGGTCCACCCCGACGACGATCTCGGCAAGGTCAAGGCGATCATGGCCGAGTATCGCATCTCCGGGCTGCCCGTGGTCAAGGGCGACCATCTGGTGGGCATCATCACCAACCGCGACATCCGCTTTGTCAGGGACGACTCCGCCCTTGTCTCGGAGCTGATGACCAGCCGCGACCTGGTGACCGTGCCGGAGAACATCGACAACGACGAAGCCAAGCGCAAGCTGCACCAGCACCGCATCGAGAAGCTGCTCGTGGTCGACGGCGAGAACCGCCTCAAGGGACTGATCACCATCAAGGACATCAACAAGCACAAGAAGTACCCCGACGCGGTCAAGGACAGCCGGGGCCGCCTGCTGGTCGGCGCGGCCATCGGCATCGGGCGCGACTGCCTGAGCCGTTCCGAGGCCCTGCTTCGGGCCGGGGCGGACTTCCTGGTGCTCGACTCCGCCCACGGGCATAGCGAGAACATCCTCAAGTCCGCCAGGGAACTGCGCGCGGCCTTCCCCGAGCTGCAGCTGGTGGGCGGCAACATTGCCACCTACGAGGGAGCCAAGGCGCTCATCGAGGCGGGGGTCGACACGGTCAAGGTTGGCATCGGTCCCGGCTCCATCTGCACCACCCGCGTGGTCGCGGGGGTGGGCGTGCCCCAGATAACGGCCATCATGGAGGCTTCCCGCGCAGCCCGCGAGGCTGACAAGTGCGTTATCGCCGACGGCGGCATCAAGTTCTCCGGCGACGTGGTCAAGGCGCTGGCCGTTGGCGCGCACAGCTGCATGATGGGCTCTGTCCTGGCCGGCACGGACGAAAGCCCGGGCGAGACGATCCTCTACCAGGGCCGCACCTACAAGCAGTACCGCGGCATGGGGTCCATCGACGCCATGAAGAAGGGCAGCTCCGACCGCTACTTCCAGGAGGAGTCCAAGAAGCTGGTTCCCGAAGGCATCGTGGGACGCGTCTCCTATCGGGGCAAGGTCGGCGACTCCATTTATCAGTTCATCGGCGGCCTGCGCTCCGGCATGGGCTACACCGGCTCGAATACCATCGCTGATCTGTTCGAGAAGTCGCGCCTGGTGCGCATCTCGCCCGCGGGCCTGCGCGAGTCCCACGTCCACGACGTGACCATCACCAAGGAATCGCCCAACTACCGGGGCGACGGCTAGGCCCGACACCGATGGCCGGGGTTTTCAGCTTTTCATTTTTACTGATGTGAATTAGAGAGAAACACATGCACAGTAACAGAGTACTTATCCTGGATTTCGGCAGCCAGTTCACCCAGCTCATCGCACGCCGCGTGCGTGAGGCGGGGATCTACTCCGAGATCCACCCCTGCAACGTGGACCCGGAGCGGGTCAAGGCGTTCAAGCCGTCCGCGCTCATCCTTTCCGGCGGCCCCTCCAGCGTGCTGGAGGGCGGCTGCCCCGACCTGAACATGGACTACCTCGACATGGGCGTCCCGGTGCTCGGCATCTGCTACGGCATGCAGCTCCTGGCCCACAAGATGGGCGGGCGGGTCGTGTCCTCCACCGATCGGGAGTACGGCCGCGCCCAGTTCTCGGCCCATGACGACTGCGTGCTCTTCGAGGGCATCAAGGACAAGGACAACCTGACGGTCTGGATGTCCCACGGCGACCGCGTCGAGGCGCTGCCCGAGGGCTTCAGGCGCATGGGCAAGACCGACTCCATCGAGTTTGCCGCCATGGGCAACCCGGACAAGAAAATCTACGCCCTCCAGTTCCATCCCGAGGTGGCCCATACCACCGACGGCGCGACCATCATCCAGAACTTCCTGTTCAAGGTGGCCGGTCTGGAGGCGAGCTGGTCCATGGCAAGCTTCGTGGACACCTGCATCGCGGACCTGAAGAAACAGGTGGGCGACGACAAGGTCGTGCTCGGCCTCTCCGGCGGTATCGACTCCACCGTGGCCGCCGTGCTCCTGCACCGGGCCATCGGCAAGAATCTGCACTGCATCTTTGTCGACAACGGCCTGCTGCGCATGGGCGAGAAGGAAGAGGTGGTCGGCTTCCTGGCCGAGCATTTCGACCTCAACGTCAAGTTCGTTGACGCCGCCCGCGAGTTTCTGGACAAACTCGAAGGCATCACGGACCCGGAGCAGAAGCGCAAGATCATCGGCTACACCTTCATCGACGTGTTCGACCGCGAGGCCAAGGCCATCGACGGCGTGAAGTTCCTGGGCCAGGGAACCCTGTACCCGGATGTCATCGAGTCCGAGTCCTTCAAGGGCCCCTCGGCCGTCATCAAGAGCCACCACAACGTGGGCGGCCTGCCGGAGAAGATGAACCTCAAGCTGGTGGAGCCGCTCAGAGAGCTGTTCAAGGACGAGGTGCGCCGCGCGGCCTACGAGCTGGGCCTGCCCGAGCACATCATCTGGCGTCAGCCGTTCCCCGGACCGGGGCTGTCCATCCGCATCATCGGCGAGATCACCGACGAGCGCCTGGGCATCCTGCGCCTGGCGGACCGCATCGTCCAGAACGAGATGGTTGCCGCCGACTGGTATCGCAAGGTATGGCAGGGATTCGCCGTGCTGCTGCCGCTCAAGACCGTCGGCGTCATGGGCGACGACCGCACCTACGAGAACGTCATCGCCCTGCGCATAGTGGATTCCCTCGACGCGATGACTGCGGACTGGTCCAGGCTGCCCAGTGAGCTGCTGGCCCGCATCTCGAACCGGATCATCAACGAGGTCAAGGGTGTCAACCGTGTGGTACTGGACATCTCGTCCAAGCCGCCGAGCACCATTGAGTGGGAATAATTCGAATCAACTTCCTGTAGACAGGGTGGAAATATGTTTGGAGTAGGCGGACCGGAACTGCTGATCATCTGCGTTGTGGCCCTTATCGTCATCGGCCCCAAGAAGCTGCCGGAGCTGCTGCGCTCCCTGGGTAAGGGAATGGCGGAGTTCAAGCGCGTCAGCAATGATGTGAAGAGCACCCTTGACGACGAGGTCAAGAAGGCTGAGACGACCGCCCGCAAGCGCGAGGTGGACGAGGAAATGGAGCGCCGCAAGGCAGCCAAGGCCGAAGCCGAAGCCGCCGAGGCCGCTGGTCCGGCAACGGACGCTCCCGCCCAGGAGCCTGTGACTGACACCGACCCGGGCAAGGGCGCTGACGGGGCCAAGGAATCCGCATGAGCCTCGACAAGGACACAGAAAACGGTCCGGTAACGGAAGAGCCGGAAGTGCCGTCCCCGGCTGATTCCGGTGTTGACGATCCCTCCCTGGCTGACAGCGAGGACACCGCCGCATCGACCGACCCAGATGCAGAGTCGACCGGTCCGGTTGTCTCGGACGAGGATTTGGCCGAGGCCGGTAAGGTCCTGGCCGAAGGCTCGGGAGGCGGATCGGACGGCCCCGGTGACGGCGACCCCGGCCCGGCCGACGAGGACGACTCCGACGAATCGGAGGACGGCGACGACGAGGAAGACGGCGCACAGATGAGCCTTCTGGATCACCTGGGCGAGCTCCGTGTCCGGCTGACGCGCAGTTTTATCGCCATCGCCGTGGGCATGGTGGCCTGCTACGGGTTCGCGGACAAGATGTTCGACATCCTGATGCAGCCCATGGTCACGGTCTTTCAGCAGCGAATGGCCACCAAGCCGGTGCTCTCCATCGGTTTCTACGACGACCTGCGCGTCGCCCTGACCCGGATCATGACCGAGCAGGGATCCAAACATCTGGACCAGATCAACCTGTTCGTGGACATTCTGCAGAAGTCCATGATCCAGATAAGCCAGGAAGGCCATTTCCAGTACACCTATCCTGCCGAGGCGTTCTTCGCGCACATCAAGATATCCATCGTGGCGGGCCTGTTCCTGGTCAGCCCCTACGTGTTCGCGCAGATCTGGGGTTTCATCGCCCCGGGGCTGTACTCCCACGAGCGCAAGTGGATGGTGCCCATGGCCATGATCTCCGCGATCTTCTTCACCTCCGGCGCGCTGTTCGGCTATTTCGTGGTCTTTCCCTTTGGTTTCGAGTTCTTTGCCAGCTTCTCCACCGAGGGCATCCAGTTTACACCGAAACTCAATGAATACCTGAGTTTCTGTCTCAAATTGCTGTTCGCCTTCGGGTTCGTGTTCGAGCTGCCGCTGTTCATTTTCTTCCTGGCGCGGATGGGAATGGTCTCGTCCGCCGGGCTTCGCAAGAAGCGCAAGTACGCCATCCTGATCGGATTCGTCGTGGCCGCTGTTCTCACGCCGCCGGACCCGTTCACCCAGTGCCTCATGGCCGGGCCGCTGATCTTCCTCTATGAAGTCGGCATATGGGTGGCCTATTTCTTCGGCAAGAACGAAAAGCGCCACATCAAGCTGAAGGAGGAGGCCGAGGCCGCCGCCCAGGCCGAGATGGACGCCGCCGCACAGGCCGCAACCGAGGCCGACCAAGGCGAACCTGACGCGGAGCCTGACGAGAAACCGGAAAAGGCATAGATACGGAAAACCGGGCCGGGCGCGTTCAAAGAGCGGCCACTGCCCGGTTTTCTTTTCTAGAGATTTACTATACAGTTGCGCCCGAAGAGTTCTTCCACAGCCGCACAACAAAGGAGAGCGCCATGGGCAAGCGCACGGCCACGGTGGCCCGGACCACCAAGGAAACTGACATTACCCTGACCCTGACCCTGGACGGCGAGGGGCGAGTGGCGGTGGACACCGGCATCGGGTTCGCCGACCACATGCTCACCCTGGCGGCGTTCTGGGCCGGGTTCGATCTGGAGCTGACCTGCACGGGTGATCTCGAGATCGACTCGCATCATACCCTTGAGGACATCGGCCTGTGCCTTGGGCAGGCGTTTTCCGAAGCGCTGGGCGACAAGCAGGGCATCGTCCGTGTGGCCTCGGCCAAAGTCCCCATGGACGAGGCGTTGGCCGAAGTGGTGGTCGATCTCTCGGGCCGCCCCTATATTGTCTACGACGACGCCCTCCTGCCGGACATCATAGCCGGCGACGAGAAGGACGTCTGGCGCGAGTTTCTCAAATCATTTGCATTCAAGGCTGGCATGAACCTGCACGTCAGGTACGAATACGGCCTCAATGGCCATCATCTGCTGGAAGCGGCCTTCAAGGCCATGGGCCTTGCCCTGTCCCAGGCCGTCCGGGTCGGGCGCACGGGTGTTTCCAGCACCAAAGGGAGTCTCGACTGATGCGACGCACATATCTTTTCGTCACGGTGTCGATGCTGTGTCTTTCCCTGCTCGTCTTTGCCGGATGCGGCGGGAAGCGGACAGCGGCCGTGCCACGCCCCGAGGGCAAGCTGGCTGTGGCCGGGTTCACCAACCCCACCGCCAACTGGCAGATCCTGGCCGGCTATCTCGAGGAAGAAGGCAAGCCTGTTCCCGATGGAACCCTCGCCGCCCTTGATTCGGTTCTTATAGACACGCTGCACAAGCATCAGGTCTTTGATTTCATTACGCCAGAGGCCGTGCTTCAGTGTCAGGAAGTGGTCGTCTTCGAGCAGTCCGGCTTGCCGAAGGTCTCGGCGTGGAAGTACTGGCTCGGCGTGGCCAAATGCATCCAGGCGGACCTGTTGCTGGTCCCCCAGGTGACCTACTGGCGCGAGCGGGTGGGCGGTCCCAACGGGGTGGAGAGCCCTGCCTCGGTCGCCCTTGATTTCTTTCTCATCGACGTGAAGACCGAGCGGATGACCCGCGCCCGGTATGAGGAAACCCAGCAGGCCCTCATCGACAACCTCCTCACCGCCGGAAAGTTCGCGGACCGCGGCGGCAAATGGGTGACAGCCACCCGGCTTGCCTCCGACGGCATCGAGGAAAAACTCATGGAACTCGGATTATGATTCTTTTCCCCGCAGTTGATATCAAGAACGGAGAATGTGTCCGCCTTGCCCAGGGCAGGGAGGACCAGGTCACCGTCTTTGCGGCCGATCCCGTGGAGCAGGCCCGTGTCTGGGCCGCTCAGGGAGCGCGCTTTCTTCATGTCGTCGATCTGGACGGCGCTTTTTCCGGCATGCCCAAGAACTTCGAGCTGATCCGCTCCATCTGCTCGGCCATTGACATTCCGGTGCAGCTGGGCGGCGGCATCCGCGACATCGCCACGGCCAGGAAGTACGTCGAGGCGGGCGTCAGTCGCCTGATCATCGGCACCATGGCCCTTGAATCGCCGGAGCTGTTCTCCGAACTCTGTCTGGCCCTGCCGGGAAAGATCGGCGTGTCCCTCGACGCGGTGGACGGCAGGCTCAAGACAAAAGGGTGGGTCGAGGACGCGGGGCTGACCATGGACGACGTACTTCCCCGTCTGGAAAAGGACGGTATACGCTTCATCGTCTATACCGACATCGCCCGCGACGGCATGCAGACAGGCGTCAATTTCGAGGCGCTTGAGGCCCTGAAAATTGAC
>CAMYLL010000139.1 GCA_947259235.1 uncultured Pseudodesulfovibrio sp.
ATGCGCTCCAGGGTGTCGATATCCGAGTGCAGGTAACGCGACGCCACGCCCATGGAGTTGAGGTAGTCGTTGAGATCCTCGGCCATGCGTTTGGTCAGCGTGGTCACCAGCACGCGCTCGTTCCGCGTCTGCCTTTTCTTACACTCGGACAGCAAATCGTCAATCTGTCCGTGCACCTTTCGCACTTCAATGACCGGGTCGAGCAATCCCGTGGGCCGGATGATCTGCTCGACCACAACCCCCTGGGACAGGTTCAGCTCCAGATGGCCCGGTGTAGCCGAAACGTAGACGGCCTGCCCCACGCGCTCCTGAAACTCGTCGTAACTCAGGGGCCGGTTGTCCAGGGCCGAGGGCAGCCTGAAACCGAAATCAACCAACGTGGTCTTGCGCGAGCGGTCGCCGTTGAACATGCCGCCCACCTGGGGCAGGGCGATGTGCGACTCGTCCACGAACAGAATGAAGTCATCGGGAAAATAGTCCAGCAGAGTGGCCGGAGGCTGGCCCGTGGTGCGTCCATCCAGATGACGCGAGTAGTTTTCGATGCCGTTGCAGTATCCCAGCTCCTCGATGATTTCGAGATCGTACATGGTCCGCTGTTCCAGCCGCTGGGCTTCCACCAGCTTGTTCGCCGCCTTGAACTCCGTCAGGCGCAGACGCAGCTCCTCGCGAATATCGTTTACGGCTCGATCGAGGTTGTCGCGGTCAGAGACAAAGTGGCTGCCGGGATAGATGACAGTTTTCCTGAGCCGGTCCTTGATCTCGCCCGTGAGCGGATCGGTCTCGGACAGGGAGTCGATCTCGTCTCCGAAGAATTCGATACGCAGGGCCTTTTCACGGCTGTAGGCAGGAATGATCTCCACCACGTCGCCGCGCACGCGAAACGTCCCGCGATGGAAATCGTAGTCGTTGCGTTCGTAATGAATCTCCACCAGCCGCGTGAGCAGGGACTCCATGGACATGGCCTGCCCCTCTTCCACGGGAATGACCATCTTGGCATAGAAATCTGGCGAGCCCAGACCATAGATGCAGGACACCGAGGCCACGATGAGGACGTCGCGCCGGGTCAGCAGGGCGTGGGTGGCGGCATGGCGCAACTTGTCGATGTCGTCGTTGATGGACGAATCCTTCTCGATGTAGACATCGGAGTGCGGGAGATAGGCTTCAGGCTGATAGTAATCGTAATAACTGACGAAATATTCAACGGCGTTGTCCGGGAAGAGTCCCCGGAACTCCGTATAGAGCTGCGCCGCCAATGTCTTGTTGGGGGCCAGGATCAGGGCGGGCCTGTCGAGCTGGGCCACCACGTTGGCCATGGTGAAGGTCTTGCCCGTGCCGGTGGCTCCGAGGAGCACCTGGTCACGCATACCGGCCTCCAACCCCTCGGCCAGTTGCCTGATGGCCTCCGGCTGATCCCCCTTGGGGGTATATTCGCTGACAAGTCTGAACTCTGGCATGAATCGCTTAACGCACCACTTGAGAAAACCCGTTAAAAGACGTAACGCTCAATCATAATCCCACATTCGACACGCACGGAGCAAAGCAATGGATATAGAGATCATCACACCGCAATCCCCACCGCCGACCCCCTACGCTCACACCCTGTCCATGGTCATCAAGAGCTTCAAGGGCCGCCGCAACGTGGAAGTCCACCTCTTCCGGGGGAGCTGGGACCAGGCGGCCGAGACGGCCCTGCCCTGGGACGTCCTCATTGAAGGCGAAACTCATACGGGACCCGACGAATCGGCCCGCAAAGTGATCATGGAGGCGTTCACCGACGATGAACGCGACCGCATTGTAACCTATCTGAAAGAACAATACTCCACAAGACTTGCGGCCATACGCTCCACCCCGCTGAGCTTCCCCGTCCCCAAGGGGCTGTCGGGGCTGTCGCAGGCCGAACCGGGGAAAGGCGTCGGCTTCATCGACTTCACAAAGATTCCGAGCTGCCATCTCGACATTCCACTCAAGGGATTTTACGACCTGAACAGGCATCCGCCCATAGCCGAGGACTAAACGGCACTTGCGTACTTGACTGGGCCACGCCGCTCTACCGCGCGCAGTCAAGGCTCCAGCGGTGATCCATGGTGGGACGGGCCACAGCCTCGCGCAGCAGGGCCAGGAAGCGGAACCGCAGCATCTCGACGGCCCCGAACCGCAACAGGTGACGGGTTGTCTGCTGGCAGTCGATCATGGAAAACCCCCACCGCGTCAACTGCTCCACAAGCACGGCAAACGCCGCCTTGGACGCATCCGGCATCGAATAGAACATCGACTCGCCAAAAAACGCCGAGCCGATGGAAACCCCATAGAGCCCCCCCACAAGCTCGCCGTCGAGCCATGTCTCCACACTGTGGGCATAACCCAACTCGTGTAGCCCCACATAGGCCCGGACCATGTCGTCCACGATCCACGTCCCGTCCTGATCAGGCCGGGGAGCGCGGGCACAGGCCCGGATGACGGCGGAGAAATCGGCGTCCATGGTGAAGGTGAAACGCCCGCTGTTGAGAACCCGGCGCAGACTGCGCGGCAGGTGAAATTGATCAGGCAGCAGCACCAGACGGGGATTGGTGGACCACCACAGGATCGGCGAGCCCTCGGCGTACCACGGGAAGATGCCGTTGGCATAGGCCGTGAGCAACCGTTTGGGACTGAGATCGCCCCCCACGGCGAGCAGCCCGTCCGGCTCCGCCTCCTCAGGGTCCGGAAAGACGGGTTTTTCGAAGAGCCTGTATATGGTCATGCCGGCGGACCCGCAGACGAAAGAGGCGGCTTGCGCCGCCTCGTTACGATTCCTGGTTCGATCACGACTTCGGCCCGCTGCCGCCTGCCGGTTCGAAGGAAAAGGAGAACTCGCCGGAACCGTCGCCCACGGTCTTGGCCTCGCCCTTCTTCCCCTTGCCCTTTCGAGCAGACGTCCCGGCCACGGACACGGTAACCACCCCGCCCCTGGCCAGTTCGCCAAAGAGCAGCTCGTCGGCGATGACATCCTTGATCTCTGTCTGGATGACGCGTCCCATTGGCCGCGCGCCCATGTCCGGGTCGTGCCCCAGCTCGGCCATACGGGTACGCGCCTCGGGGGTCAGAGTCACCACAACGCGCCGGTCCTGAAGCTGGTCGTTGAGCTCCTTGATGAACTTGTCGACGATCATCTCCATCACGGGCTGCTCCAGCGAACTGAAGGCCACCATGGAGTCGAGACGGTTGCGGAATTCCGGGCTGAAGAGCTTCTCGAGAGCCTTCATGGCCCCGCCCTTGCGGTCGGAATTCTTGTCGCGCTGGAAGCCTATGGCTCCCTTTGCCATCTCGCGCGCACCTGCGTTCGAGGTCATCAGCAGGATGACGTGCCTGAAATCCGCCTTGCGGCCGTTGTTGTCGGTCAGGGTCGCATAGTCCATGACCTGCAAAAGGATGTTGAAGACGTCGGGATGGGCCTTCTCTATCTCGTCGAAGAGCACCACGCAGTGAGGCTTCTTGCGCACGCCTTCGGTGAGCAGGCCGCCCTGGTCGAAACCGACATAGCCGGGAGGCGCGCCGATGAGTCTGGCCACCGCGTGCTTCTCCATGTACTCGCTCATGTCGAAACGCAGGAAGCCGATCCCCAGCACCTTGGCCAGTTGGCGTGCCAGCTCGGTCTTGCCGACGCCGGTGGGTCCGGTGAGCAGGAAGCTGCCTACGGGCCGTCCCATCTGGCGCATGCCCGCCCGGGAGCGCTTGATGGACTTGGCCAGCGCCCGGACGGCCTCGTCCTGGCCGAAGACCACGGACTTGAGATCGTCCTCGAGATGCTGCAGACGGGAACGGTCGGACACCGTCAGCCTTCGGGCAGGGATGCGGGCCATGCGGGCCACGACCTTCTCGATATCCTGCACCTTGATCCGATCGCCCTTGCGCGAACGGGCCGAGAGCTTGTAGAGCGCGCCCGCCTCGTCCATGACGTCGATGGCCTTGTCAGGCATGTGTCTGTCCGTAATGTAACGGTCAGACAGCTCGGCGGCGGCCTTGAGGGAGAAGTGGGTATAGTTGACCCCGTGGAAATCCTCATAGTGAGGCTTGAGCCCCTTGAGGATGGCGATGGTCTCCTCCACCGAGGGTTCTGCTATCTCTATCTTCTGGAACCGGCGCGACAGGGCGCGGTCCTTCTCGAAATGGTTCTTGTACTCCTCGAAGGTCGTGGACCCGATGCACCGGATTTCGCCGGACTGGAGCAGGGGCTTGAGGATATTCGAGGCGTCCATGCTGCCGCCGCTCACCGAGCCCGCGCCGACGATGGTATGAATCTCGTCCACGAACATGATGGCGCCCTTGATGGTCTTGAGCTGGGCCAGGACGTTCTTGAGCCGGGCCTCGAAGTCGCCGCGGTACTTGGTTCCCGCCAGGAGCGAGCCCATGTCCAGGGCGTATATCTCCGCATCCAGGAAATCGGGCGGCACGTGGCCTTCGACGATCATCAGAGCCAGCCCCTCCGCCATGGCCGTCTTGCCCACGCCGGGATCGCCCACAAAGATGGGGTTGTTCTTACGGCGGCGGGAAAGCACCTGCACCGTGCGCTCGAGTTCCTCGCTACGCCCGATAAGGGGATCAATGAGGCCCAGGGCGGCCCTGTCGGTCAGGTTGACGGTATACTCTTCCAGGGGGCTCTTCTTGCCGCCCGGCTTGCCGTCCAGGGGCTGGGGCTTGGCGGGCTGCTCCGCGCCCATGTCGTTCCACTCCTGCCCCGTGGACATGCCGTGCGAGATGAACTCCAGGATGTCCAGCCGGGAAACGTCGTGGGTACGCAGGAAGTAGACCGCGTAGGAATCCTCCTCGTCGAACATGGCGGCCAGGACATCGCCAACCTCGACAACGTTCTTGCCCGAGGCCTTCTTCTGCCACACGGCCCGCTGGAGCACGCGCCGCACTCCAAGGGTCTGGATGACCTCGGTCTCGGTATCCGCAGGCAGGGATTCCATGTTTTCCACAAAGAACCTGCCGAGCTGATCGCGCAGCTTGTCCATCTCCGCGCCGCAGGCCTCAAGAATCTCCTCCCCCTGTTCGCCGGAAGAAATGGCGTAGAGGAGGTGCTCCAGCGTCAGAAATTCGTGGTTACGCCGCTTGACCTCGTTCACAGCCGACGTCAGCGCGTTTTCAAGTTCCTTGCTCAGCATCGTCATATTCATTCACCTTCCATGCTGCACTTGAGCGGGAAGCCCGCGCCCCTCGCCAGCCTGTGGACCATGTCTACTTTGGTTTCGGCAACTTCGGCGGTGTATGTCCCGCAGACGCCGTAGCCCTGGCTGTGAACGGCCAACATGATGGCCGTCGCCTGGGACTCGTTCTTGCCGAACACCCGCACGAGCACCTCGATCACGAAGTCCATGGTCGTGTAATCGTCGTTATGCAAAAGAACCTTATACTTCCTGGGTTCCCTGACTTCACGTTCGTCAAAAAGCTCTGAATCGAACTGATCACCGGTAAAAGGGTCGCTCATGGGCGGTGTTCTCCAACAATCCTCATTTTTCTGTCAGTACCAATATAAATTCCTTTCCCCCGCCTGTCGAGGGACGAAACCTAAACTTTCCCCATTTCATCCAAAAGCCCGGCCCGTTCTATGTCGGAGAAGACGAAGCTTTCATCGGGATCAAGGCCGCATGCGGCGCGATATTCAAGGTTCAGGGCATGATAGCTCGCCTTGGTCGTGACCGCCTGCTCAAGCTCCAAGGCTCCCGCACAGACAGGCACGGTTTCCTCGCTGCCCTCGATCTCGACATAGTCGCCAAACGGAAGATGGTCCAGGCACACGGTGCAGCCGAGATGTTTCCACTTTTCACGAACCTTCTCGTAGGCAAAGGCAACGGAAAACCCGAGGGCCTCCAGCGATGCCCGCATGACATCGAAGTCACCCACAACGGTCTCCAGCTCCTCGCGCACCTTGAGCGCAGACCCTGCATCCTTCGAGGACGGCCGCTTGACGGTGAGCACGGCCTCGCCCTGTCGGCTGCGGAGGCGCAGGAGCGTTCCGGCAGCCATGAGCGAGCGATCCGGCCGGTCAAAAACGAGATTGGACTCGAAATAGCGGCCCAGTGACCGCGCTCCGGCAGCCTCCAGTCGGCGGCTCACCCCGTCAAGGTCGACATCAATATACTTCAGTTCACACTCGAGGCCCATTGGCTTTTTACCTCCGACTTGCTATGAGGACACCAGGATATAGCAATGTTGATGAAATTTCTTTATCTTTCGCTGGGCGGAGCCGCCGGAACCGTGTCCCGCTACTGGCTCTCCGGCGTGGCCCAAAGGCTGTCCGGGGGCGGGTTCCCCCTGGGCACCTTCGCGGTCAACATCGTCGGCTGCCTGCTCTTCGGCGCGGTGTGGGGATACTTTGAAAACCGCCTGCTGCCCGGCAGCGAGATGCGCCTGCTCGCCCTGACGGGGTTCATGGGCGCGTTCACCACCTTCTCCACATACATGTTCGAGACGGCCGAACTGGTCAAGTTCGGCCAGTACGCCATGGCCCTGCTCAACGTCGTCGGCCAGAGCGTGGCCGGGCTGGTTCTCGTGCTGGTCGGCATCGCGCTTGGCAGGCTGCTCTAGCCCGGCCGCAAGGCCGCAAAATCCGGGGAAATACCATGAAACTGCTGGAAAAAGCCGAGCGAATCAGAATCTATATAGGCGAGGACGACAAGCATGAAGGGCGGCCGCTGGCCGATGCCATCGTGGAAAAAGCCCGTGCCGCCGGGCTTGCCGGAGCCACTGTTTTTCGCGGTCTCAGCGGTTTCGGAGCCAACAGCCTGATACACACCACAAAAATCCTGCGCCTGTCCGAGGACCTGCCCGTCGTGGTCGAGATCGTGGATCACCCGGACAGGCTTGATCCGTTCAAGGCAAGCCTCGACGCCATGATCACCGAAGGCATGATCACCTCCGAGCCGGTCCAGGTCATCGATGCGCCGACCGAGAGCGCCGCGGCCGGGCAGCTCACGGCAACGCCCTGAGAGTCGTTCACCGCTACGTCCGTGAGGTCGACCTGGCCCACATTGGTGACCAC
>CAMYLL010000140.1 GCA_947259235.1 uncultured Pseudodesulfovibrio sp.
CGTCCTAAGCATCCATTCCAGCTTGTTTTCCCGCATGGCTCCACCCTCCAGCTACAAGTGGGAACCTTCTATATTAGGCTGAATTTTTCGAATGGCAACAGAATTCTGAAAATGCGCCTTTTGTATTGGTCCGGGCGGCGGTACTCGCCCTGAAATTCCTCTTTGGGATACTTCCGGTCGTTCTCGTCGCATTTTTCGTGGGCTGCGGCAACCAGATCGATGTCGAGCTCCCCGGCCAGGCGGGTCAGATAGATGAGCACGTCGGCCATTTCCTTGGCCACGGCCTGTTTTTTTTCAGCGTCCAGCCGCTTGCTCGCCTCCTGAGACAGCCACTGGAAGTGCTCTGTCAGCTCGCCCGCCTCACCCACCAGGGCCATGACCAGGTTCTTGGGCGACTGATGCCGCTGCCAATTCCTTTCCTCCACGAACCGGCGGTGCTTAGCGTCGAGGTTTCGCAGCGAGTCCGTGCCGTGGTCCGGGGCTTCCCTGACGAACCCGGCCCGCATGGCTGCAGCGTCGTCCCGGAAGATTGCCATGGCCGTGTTCATCATCTTGAAGCCGAGCTTGGCGTAGAACGCCTCCTTGCCCGGATTGGCGTAGAGGATAATCTTCTTGTGGCCCTCGGACTGTTCCATGAGGGTGCGCACGATCCGCTTGCCCAGGCCCTGGCCCTGAAATCTGGGATGGACGGCCACGTCGCAGATGTAGGAGAAGTCCAGCCCGTCGGTCACGGCTCGGCCCGCGCCGACGAGGCGATCCCCGTCATGGGCGAAGCAGGTGAAGCGGCTGTTGCCGAAGACGAGTTGCAGTTCATGAGCCGATTTGTCCCCCAGCGGGGCAATGCGATAGAACTCGGACAGTTGGTCCCAGTCCACGCGGGAAGGATCGGAGTGCCATGAAATCGTCATGCTGTGCCTTGCGCGTGGTGCGCTAAAAAAGTGATGAGAAGGGGGCCTTCGCCGCGTTGTTTGCGAACCATCCGCGCGGGGCGGCGTTACTCCGTCTGGGCCCGGTGCAGCCGTGCGTCGCCGTTTTGCCACCCCTCGATGTCCTTCCAGAACTCGCGGCTGGGGAACACCTGCCAGCCGTTGCCAAGGCGCATGTTGACCACCGAGTCGCGGGTGATGATGCCGAGATTGACGGCGGTATTGCCCGGGTAGCGTTTGAGGATCGCCTTGAGCCTGTCCAGGTGCGCGTCCTCGGCGTTTCTCTCGCCGATCCACAGGGACACGGGCTGGTCCGATCCCTGGACCGCGTCGGCCAGGAACAGCACCTTCTCGGCCAGGATCTTGGCGGCCTTGGGGGCCTCCTCCTGTCCCGGTTCCTCGCGGATGTCGATGCGTCCCTGGACCAGGAGCGGGCGGTCCGCGTCGAGTTTGTCGCGCACTTCCTTGAAGACGTTGGGGAGAATGGTGACCTCACCCGAGGTGGTCAGGTCCTCGGCCGCGCAAAAGGCCATGGGGTCGCCTTTTCTGGTGATGAACTGCTTGTAGTCCGGGATGATGACGGCCACGCGGACCTCGGTCCCGTTCGGCAGGGACTTGCACTCCTCCAGAGTGGTCGTGCGCAGGCGGATCAGCTCGTGGCGATAGGCCAGCAGCGGGTGGCCGGAGAGGAAGAACCCGAGCACTTCCTTTTCAAGCTGGAGCTTTTCGCGGTCGTCGTATTCCTCGCAGGCGGAGCAGGTGGGCGTGTGGGCCGGTTCGGCCGAGCCCCCGCCGAGCATGTCGAGCATGCTGAGCATGCCCGAGTCCTTTTCCTTGGCCTTTTTCTGGCCGTAAGCCACGGCCTTGTCCAGGTCCTCGAGCAGGGCGGCCCGGGAGCAGTTGAAGCAGTCGAGGGCGCCCGCCTTGATCAGGGATTCGAGCACCCGCTTGGTGACCCGGCGCAGGTTCACCCGCTCGCAGAAGTCGAAGATGTCCTTGAAGGGGCCGCCCGCCTCGCGCTCGGCCACGATCTCGTTGATCGCCTCCTCGCCCACGTTCTTGATGGCGGCCATGGCATAGAGGATGTCGCCGTCGAGCACCGAGAAGCGCGCCTGCCCCGCGTTGATGTCCGGCTGCTTGACCGTGATCTCCATGTCGCGGCAGGCGTTGATGTACATGATGATCTTTTCGGTGTTGTTCATTTCCGTGCTCATGAGGGCGGCCATGAACTCCACCGGAAAATGCGCCTTGAGGTAGGCCGTGTGGTAGGAGATGAGGGCGTAGGCGGCGGAGTGGGACTTGTTGAATCCGTAGGCCGCGAACTTCTCCATGGTATCGAAGATTTCGTTGGCGACCTTGTCCGCGATCTTGTTCTCCCTGGCTCCCTCAAGGAAGCGGGAGCGCTGTTTCGCCATCTCCTCGGCGATCTTCTTGCCCATGGCCCTGCGCAGGAGGTCGCCTTCGCCCAGGGAGTAGTTGGCCACGGTCATGGCGGTGGCCATGACCTGTTCCTGGTAGACCATGACCCCGTAGGTGGGCTTGAGCGTGTCCTCCAGCGACGGGTGGGGGTAGGTGACCTGGATGTCGCCGTGTTTGCGCATGATGAATTCATCGACCATGCTCACTCCCTGGGAACCGATCATGCCCAGCGGGCCGGGCCGGTAGAGCGCGAGCATGGCGACGATGTCCTCGAAGCAGTCAGGGCGCAGCATGCGCAGATACTTGCGCATGCCCGAGGATTCCACCTGGAAGATGCCGTCGGTGTCGCCCTTGGCAAAGATGGCGAAGGTGGCCGGGTCGTCCAGGGCCAGGGTGTCGAGATCGGGCGCCTCCTTGCCCTGCTCGCGGATGATGTCCAGGCAGTCCTCGATGACGGTCATGGTGCGCAGGCCCAGGAAGTCGAACTTGATCAGGCCGACTTTTTCGACCTTCTTCATGTCGAACTGGGTCACGATTTCACCCTTCTTCCCCTTATAGAGAGGAAGGAACTCGGTCATGGGCCTGTCGGAGATGACCACGCCCGCCGCGTGGGTCGACGCGTGGCGGCACAGCCCTTCGAGGCGGGTGGAGATGTCGATGAGCTTGGCGACCCGGGTGTCGGTGGCCACCATGTCGTCCAGCTCCACCACGGCCTTGACCGCGTTGGGCACGCTGATCTTGGCCTTTTCCACGCCCAGCAGTTTGGCCATGACGCCGGGGTCCTCGGGGATGAGCTTGGCGATGCGGTCGGTCTCGCCGAAGGTCATGCCCAGGGCGCGGCCCACGTCCTTGATGACCGCCTTGGTCTTCATTGTGCCGAAGGTGGTAATCTGGGCCACGCGGTCGTGGCCGTATTTCTCCGCGCAGTACTTGACCACCTCCAGGCGGCGGCGTTCGCAGAAGTCCACGTCGATATCAGGCATGGACACGCGTTCGACGTTGAGGAACCGCTCGAAGAGCAGGTCGTAGGGCAGGGGGTCGAGGTTGGTGATCTTGAGCGACCAGGCCACGATGGAGCCTGCCGCCGAGCCGCGGCCCGGACCCACCGGGATGCGGTTGTCCTTTGCCCAGTTGATGAAGTCCTGGACGATGAGGAAGTAGGCGGGGAAGCCCATCTCGATGATGACGCCCAGCTCGTAGTCGAGCCGTTTCCAGTAGACGTCCTTGTCCACGGGGTATGGGAGTATCTCAAGTCGCTTGCGCAAACCTTCGCGGCAGAGCTTCTCGAACTCCTCGTTGAGGTCTGCCACGCCTTCGGACAGCTCGTATTCTGGAAAATAGTATTTGCCCAGCTCGATCTCGACGTTGCACCGCTCCGCAATGCGCTGGGTGTTGGCGATGGCCTCGGGCACGTGGGCAAAGGCCTGTTCCATCTCCTCGGGCGTCTTGAAATACAGCTCCTTGGTGTCCATGCGGAACCGCTTCTCGGCGTCCACGGTGGTCTGGGTCTGGATGCACAGCAGCGTGTCGTGGGCTTCGTAGTCCTCGGCCGTCAGGTAATGGCAGTCGTTGGTGGCCACCAGGGGCAGGCCTGTCTTCTCGGCGCATTTGATGAGCAGCTCGTTGAGCCGGGTCTGCTTGCCGATGCCGTTGTCCTGCAGCTCCAGGTAGAAGTTGCCGGGGAAGATGGACTCATAGGTCCGGGCCATGGCCGCGCCCGCTTCCAGCCCTTCGTTCATGAGCATGCGCGGCACTTCGCCAGCCAGGCAGGCGGACAGGGCGATAAGCCCCTCGGAATGTTTCTTGAGCAGGTTCTTGCTGACGCGGGGCTTGTAATAGAACCCTTCAAGGTAGCCTGTGGAGACGAGCTTGATCAGGTTCTTGTAGCCGAGCTGGTTCTTGGCCAGCAGCACGAGATGGTAGCCGCCGCCCTTCTCCTTGACCTCGTGGGCGCCCTCGTCCTCGATCTCGCCAGGGGCCACGTAGACCTCGCACCCGATGATGGGCTTGATGCCCATGGCCATGGCTTCCATATAAAAGGTGACGGCGCCGAACATGGAGCCGTGGTCGGTGATGGCGACGGCGGGCATGCCGAGGTCCTTGGCTCGGGAGAGCAGGTCCTTGATGCGGATTGCGCCGTCGAGCAGGCTGTACTCGGTATGAACATGAAGGTGTACGAATTCGGCCACGTGGATCCTCGGTAAAACAGGGGGTGAATCTGGAGTTCAAGGTATACTGGATTACGATGCCCATGGGAAGACGCGCCGGTGAAGATGACAAGAATGGGTTATAACATGCTTGTTTTAATGAAGTATGCCTTGTTGCGCGGCGGGCGTTGCGTACAATCGTCCGGCCGCCCGGCCGCCAGACAATTATTGACCACGGCATGCCGGGTGAGTACATCATTAGGTGTCGCCCTGGACTATCAGGCAGGCGATCGCTTTGCCCTCAAAAGGAGCCCGATGCCAGAAAAAACCGCACCCGCAGCCAAGCCCTCCACCCCTCCCGACGTCGCTCCCGACGAAAAAGCTGTCCGGGAGGTCATCAAGAACAAGAGCATCTCGACGTTTTTCCAGCCGATGGTGTGCGTCACGACCAAGTCCATCATCGGATTCGAGGCGTTCTCGCGCGGTGGGTCGGCCGGGGCTGGCGTGGTGGACACCGGAGTGCTCTTTCACAACGGCCTGAGCGCGGAACTCAAGCTGGGGGTGGATGAGCTGTGCCGCGAAAAGTCGCTCCTGCAGTATAAACCGATCTACGATCGGCACAAGGAGATGCTGTTCTTTCTGAACGTCACCCCGGATGCTCTGGAGCACGAGGGGGGCCGCTCCGAAATGATCAAGCACCAGGTGGCGAGTCTCGACATCGCGCCGTCGAGCGTGGTCATCGAGCTGCCTCTGAACCGTGCCCTCTCCGATCACAGCGAGGCGTTCATCAAGCTCCACAAGGGGTTCGGATTCAAAATCAGCCTGGACAACTGCGGGGTGGACGCCTCCTGCAACCAGGCCATCTCCCAGGTTCAACCCGACTTCATCAAGGTCAACCGGAGCTTCTTTGCCAAGGACGAGTGCAGGGACTACTCGCTCAAGGCCCTTGAGGTGGTGCAGGAGGTGGCGGCCCGTTCCGGCGTGGTCGTTGCCGCCCAGGGGGTCGAGAGCGAGGACGACTCCCTCCGGCTCCTCTCGTCCGGAGTCCACATGCAGCAGGGGTACTATTACACCAAGGACGACGCCGAAAAGGGCGGGGACCCGGCCAAGGTCTTTTTGCAGAAGATCGTCGCCTCCTATGACAAGTTCAAAAAGATGCGGCGGGAGCTGGTTCGGCACAGGAAGGAACGGTTCGACGCCAGCTTCAAGGTTGTTTCCACGTTCTGCTCCAAGTTGTCGGGCCTGAGCGAGTCCCGTTTCGACGAGGCGTGCAAGACCCTGGCACGCAACCAGGAGACGGTCATTGCCGTGTTCGTGATGGACGAGCGGGGCGAACAGCTCACGGGCCGCGTCTTCAGGCCCATGGAAGACAAGGCGCGCCAGGACGTCGTGTCGCGCGCTCCCGGTTTTCGCAAAGGGGCCGATCACTCCGTCAACGACTACGTCATGTATATCGACATGGGATATGAGCGTTTTGTCACGCATTCGTCCATTTCCGACATCACCGGGGAGCCTTCCTGTCTCATCACGCAGGCCTTCTACAACAGCGAAGGCCAGCGCTACATCGTCTGCATCGAGCTGCCCCACCCCGGCTAGCCCCGCGGATTGGTTGACAGGGGGGCGTGGAAAAAGGTCCAGTACCGCTGCCGTATCCACCATCGACAAACGAGGGAACGAGTGAACTCGACCGCCGAGCTCGGGACATACCTTTGGAGCCGACTGCCTCTGATCCTGCTTTTCGCTGGCGGCTATCTCCTCTATCAGCTCATGGCCGTCACCCGGCTCACCGACGCCTTCGTCTCCTGGATGCTGAAGCGCAGCCGGGGTCGGGCCGCTCCCTTATTATTGTATGTAATAGGTGCGGCCGCCGCCCTTTCGTCATTCATGCCGAACACCATCACCGTGCTGACCATGCTGCCCATGCTCAGGCGGCTGGACAGGGATTTCGCCCGCCAGGGTGTTGCGGGCATGACCACCGTGCTCATGTGCTCGGCCATCTATGGCGCGGCCATCGGCGGCATGGGGTCGATGATCGGCTCCCCGGCAAACGTGGTTCTCTTTGCAGCACTCGATCTTTTCGAGGTGCCGGGGCGCGAGGCCGTCACTTTTTTCAATTGGTTCCTGTGGTCGGTGCCGCTGGTGGGCATGCTGGTGGCCGCCGCATGGGGCGTGGCCGCCGGGCTGGGCCTGCCCGCCGGGGCGCGCGGCGTGAGCGTGCGGGTGGACTGCGGGGCGCAGGGGTGCGCTACCTCGGCGAGGCAACGGTATGGAGCCAGGGTTTTCGGGCTCTATCTGGGCTTTTGGGTGCTGGAGGCGGTGGCCGGTCAATCCGTTTCCGGTTTTGCCGCCCTTGCCCCGGTGATCAGCCTGGGATTCACAGCGCTCTTTCTCTACCTGTTATTTGTCCGG
>CAMYLL010000141.1 GCA_947259235.1 uncultured Pseudodesulfovibrio sp.
ATGAGCCATCTCCCCATCCTCCTGGTGGACGACGAAGAGGGCATTCGCACCGTCCTGTCCATTTCATTGGAAGACGCCGGGTACTCGGTCGATACCGCAGCCAACGCCGTTGATGCCCTGGAGCTGTTCAAGGCCAAAGGGCATCCCATCGTGGTAACCGACATCCGCATGCCCGGCATGAGCGGTGTCGAGCTGCTGCGCGAGATCAAGCGCATCGAGCAGAAGACCGAGGTGATCATGATCTCCGGCCATGCCGATATCGATGTGGCCATCCAGAGTCTCAAGTACGACGCCTCCGACTTCATCACCAAGCCGATCAACACGGACGTCTTCTCCTTTGCCCTGCAACGGGCCGAGGAGCGCAGCACCATGCGCCGCGAGCTGGAGCGTCACACCAGTCATCTTGAGGAACTGGTCGAGCAGAAATCCGCCCAGCTCGTTGAGGTGGAACGCCGCGTGGCCGCCCGGCAGCTCTTTGAGGGGCTGACTGCGAGCCTCGACGCCTTTGCGACCAACCTGGACAATCTGAGCATGTTCAACCAGATGCCCATGTTTGTCTCCATTCACAACCGCAACGGCGAGGTGGTCGCCATCAACGACCACTACCGGCAGCGGCTGGGCGACCTGGTGGGCCACAAGAGCTGGTCCATGTACGACGGATTGCGCAAAGGCGAGCAGGACTGCCCCGTGATCCAAACCATCAGAAACAAAGCTGCGCGCCGGGCCGAGCACGTTGTTCGCTGCGTCAACGGCAACCTGCATTCCGTGGCCGTGGACACGGTTCCCATCACCGCCTGCGACGACGAGGTCGAGCTTGTCCTTGAGTTCATGGTCGACCTGCGTGAAGCGGAGCAGTTGCGCGAGGAGCTGCTCACCACCCAGCATAAGTACCAACAGCTTTTCGACCAGTCGCCGTGCTACATCTCCGTCCAGAATGAAGGGTTTTCCATTCTCTCGTCCAATGCCCGTCACAAGGAGAGCTTCGGCGATCTCGAAGGCGGGCTTTGCTATGAGAAGATAATGCACCGCTCGTCGCCCTGCCGGGACTGTCCCCTGATCAAGACCTTCAAGGACGGCGGGACCCATCAGCTGGAAACCGTGGTCACCAACAAGAAGGGCGAGCAGATCAATGTCCTTATCTGGAGCGCGCCCGTCCGTGACACCACGGGAACCATCACCGAGGCCATCGAGATGGTCATCGACATCACCCAGATCAGGAAGCTTCAGGACCGCCTGACCTCCCTGGGGCTGCTCCTCGGTTCCACGGCCCACGGCATCAAGGGGCTGCTTACTGGTATCGACGGCGCCATCTACAGGCTGGGAGCCGGGCTTGAGACCAAGAACTACACCCGCGTGGAAGACGGCTTCAAGGATTTGCAATTCCTGACGGATCGCATGAAGCAGACGGTGCTGGACATTCTGTACTACGCCAAGAAGCGCGAGCTGAACTGGAAGGTGGTGGACGTGGCCAGCTTTGCCCTGAACACCTACACTTCCGTGGCTGGCAAGGCCGAAGCCAAGAACGTCATCCTTGAGCTGGACCCGGCCAGGGAGCTTGGTTCATTCAAGGCGGACGTGTCCATTCTCGCCTCTGCGCTGGGCAATATCCTTGAAAACGCCATCGACGCCTGCGACGGCAACGAGCCGGACGCGCCGGGCAACGTGCTCTTCAAGATTTATGGTGATGCCGACCAGATCGCCTTCCAGATAACGGACAACGGCGCCGGTATGGATCACGAAACCCGGGACAAGCTGTTCACGCTCTTCTTTTCGTCCAAGGGGCTTGCCGGGACGGGCATCGGCCTGTTCGTGGCCAATGAGATTGTACAGCAGCACGGCGGCAACATCACCGTGGAGTCCGAGCAGGGGCACGGCGCCACCTTCATCGTCTGTATTCCCCGGGAACTCAGCGTTCAGACCTAGGTGCTCAAGGCGGGCGGTTGCTCCGCCCCGGCGTGAGGGGCAAGGCCGCATGCAAGTCTTCCCGCTCGGAAACTCTTCCTCACTATCCTCCGCGTAACAGCGAAGCGTGCTTTCACCTGCCATCTGTCATGTGAAACAGGGGCAGGGGGCGCACAGGCGTCCGAGAGCACGGCGCAAGCAGAGGGCGTGCCCGAAGCACGGTCTTACTGCGCGGAGGGATGCCCGCTGCGAAGCAGCGCGGCAAGGTGCTTGTCCGCTCCCTGCTAGGTGTCTACGTGGGCCGTGGGGATGGTGATGGTAAAGGTGGCGCCCTGGCCGACTCCGGAGTTGGCCATGATGCCGCCGCCCATTTCCTTGACCAGCTTCTTGGTGGCCATGAGTCCGATTCCCGTCCCCCGGCTTCCCTTGGTGGTGAAGAAGGAGTTGAAAATCCTGGTCAATATCTCCGGGGCGATGCCGTGGCCCGTGTCTTCCACCTCATAGCGAACGGCCATGCCGCCGCCGTCCAGGGTGCGGATGATGACCTTTTTCTCGCCTTCCAGGCGGTCCTGGCAGGCGTCGATGGCGTTGGAGACGAGGTTGGTCAGGCACTGGTGGATAGCGTTGGTGTCTATGCGCATGGCGGGCAGGTGGTCGCACAGTTCCAGCTGGAGCTCGACCTCGCTGTTTTCCGCCTGGGAGGCCATGAGGTCGTGGACCTGACGGGCCGGGGCGTTGGGGTCCGCGTCTATGGGGTTGATGGTCACGGGCTTGGCATAGTCGAGCAGTTCCATGGAGAGGTTCTTGATGCGTTCCACGTCGCGGCGGACCATCTCCCACCCCTGGCGCAGGTATTCCTTGTTCTCCAGCTCCAGTCCCTTTTCAAGGACGAACATGCCGCCCTCAAGTCCTCCCGCCACATTCTTGATGGCGTGGGACATGGAGGCCACGGTCTGGCCGACGGCGGCCATGCGCTCGGCCTCGACCAGCTCCTTGCTCTTTTCGAGCACGAGATGTTCGAGGTTCTCAGTATATTCACGCAGTTGATCGCGGATGGAAATCTTTTCGGTAGCCCGCTTGAGGGATATCTCAAGGGCGTTCTCGTGCAGCGGTTTGGTGATGAAGTCGCCCGCGCCCAGGCGCAGGCTTTCGATGGCCACGTCCATGTCGCCGTGGCCGGTAATCATGATGACCTCGCTGTCGGGCCAGTCCTTCTTGATCCGCTGCAACAGCTCCAGGCCGTCCATGCCGGGCTTTTTGATGTCGGTCACGATCAAGGAAATCTCTTGCTCGGCCAGGATATCAAGGGCCTCGACGCCGTTTTCGGCGGTGAGCACCTCGTAGCCTGCATCGGCAACGGCCAGGCTGAGGACCGTGCGGATTCCTTCTTCGTCATCTACCAGTAATACTGTATCCTGCATCTCAACTGTCCGCGACTGGGAGTGTTATGGTGAACCTCGCTCCGGCCTCACCGTTGTCCGCATGAATGATACCGCCGATGTTCTTGATCAATCCGTAGCTGATGGAGAGGCCGAGCCCGGTCCCCTTGCCAACTTTCTTGGTGGTGAAGAACGGCTCGAAAATCTTGTGCATTATCGCCTCCGGGATGCCTCCCCCGGTGTCCTCCACCTGGATGAGGACGTGTGAATCCTGAAGCATCGTCCGTACGGTTATCAGTTGCCTATCAGAATTGGCGGCGTCTGTCTTCTCCTCAAGTATGTCCCTGGCGTTGACGAGGAGATTGATGACTACCTGCTCAAGCTGGTCCGGTGTGGCCATGACCGGGGGCAGGTTCTCGGCCAGCTCCCATTGCACGTTGATGCCGTGCGACTCGAACTGCTTGTTGAGCAGGGTATAGGCCCGGGAGACACAGTCGTTGACGTTCACCAGTTCCATGCTCTGGTCCACCTTGCGGCCGAAGTCGCGCATGTGGTTGATGATCTTCGTGGCCCTGTCCACGTAGCTGTCCACCTCGCGCGCCAGGGTGGCGATGGTTGCCTCGGGGATGGTTTCCTTTGCATTCACCTTCTTGATGAAGAAGTTGCTGGCGGACTTGATGACGGTCAGCGGCTGGTTCAGCTCATGGGCCACTCCGGTGGCCATCTCGCCCAGGGTCGCCTTCTTTCCGGCGTGGAAGAGCAGTTGCTCCTCCTCCAGGCGTTCGGTGATGTCCGTGGTGCTTACGAGCAGGTATTCCGTATCCGAGTGTGAAGAAACCGCCTGCATGACATCCACGAAGAACGACTCGCCGTTCTTGCGGATGTTCTTGACCTGGTTGATGGCGGTGAACGCCTGCATCTGTGCCTTGATGCGCTCCACTTCGTCCGGGTGGATGACGGCGAAAAAGGACCTGCCGATGAGCTCTTCGGGGGTGTAGCCATAGACCCACGAGGCGGTCGTGTTGCAGTCGAGGATGGTCAGCGTGGTGTTGTCCACCACGAAGATGGAGTTGGGCACGTTGTTGAAGATGGTGTGATACTTCTTCTCGGATTCCTTGAGTTTTTCTTCAAGCTTCTTGCGCTCGGTGATGTCCAGGCACATTTCCATGGCCTTGGTCACTCTGCCGTCCTGGTCGACGATGGGGGCGGTGTGGACGATCCAGTGGGAGTATGTTCCGTCCGGGTTTCGCCGGTTTTCTTCGCTGCAGTGGGCCAGACCGGTCTGGAAGGTCTTTTCCACCGGACATTCTTCGCACCGCTCGTTGATGCCCTTGTACGCCTGATAGCAGTAGGCCCCCGGGAACGGGCTGAAGCGGTCGCGCGTTTCCTTGTTGTATTCTAACAGCTTGTAGTCCCGGTCCTGAACCGTGACCACGCAGGGCACGTTGTCGAAGAGCAGTTCGTATTCGAGCATTTTTTCATTGAGGGCTTTCTGTTTGGCGTGCAGGGCCTGGACCATGGCCTCGTGGGAGCGCGCCAGCTCGCCCAGTTCGTCTGGCCGGGCGGCAATGGGGATGTTGGCCTTGGTGGCCCGTCCCTCGGCGATGTCGCGGGAGCTTTTGATGAGCAGGGAGAGGGGGCGGGTGATGATCTGGCGCAAGCCCACGAAGATGCCACCGGAAGTGATGATGAAAAATATGGTCCCGAGGACGATCAGGTTCATTCGATAATCCGAGACCAGGGTATCGGTCTCGTCAAAGGCGAAGACGAGGTCCATGGTCCCGAGGATCGCCTTGTCCGCCGGGTGAAAGTGGCAGGGACCGCCGGAACACTCGGCCGAGTTCTCGATGGGCGTCTGGACGCTGAAGTAGTGCCCCTTGTCGTCCGAGTAGAATTCGCGCACGCGCTCCTGCCTGGTGAGGGACGTCTTGGGCGTTTGCGAGGCGTGGCAGGCCTGGCATATCTGCCTGTTTTGCCCGACCGATGTGTCTTTTTCCTCTGGATTATTGGAGAATTTAATTTCACCTTGTTTGTTATAGACCCGGATGGAGGTGACGGGGTTTATTTCCGTGACCTTCTGGATGATCTGGTCGATTTCATCGCGGGAGTTGCGGAGCATGGCGTTGTGCAGGCCGAGCTTGATGGTGTTGCTCATCATGTCAGCTGTGATGACGTGCTCGGCCACGGTGTGGGTGTTGACGAAGGTGATGCTCAGATAGATGAGGATGAGGGTCGCCACAAGCATGATCCCGCCGGTGGCGACGATGATCTGTGCTATCAGGTTCTCCCTGATTTTCATGATGAGCCTGAGCATTCCGGTGTGACCTCGTTATGTGTCGTTCCGGCTGTACTATGCCGGATTATACGAAGAAAAATGAGTCAAAAACAGGAGTTATGTCAAGGGAAATCCATTGCATACTCTAATGGTCTGGAATGGATTGACAATGATGGCCAGCGGGCGGACGTGCAGGGCTGATCAGGATGGTGTGTTCTTTCCCTTTGACGGGGGGGCTGTCTTGTGCGCTTCGGCGTGGAGCCGTTCGTGATGGGCATATATCCTGCGCAGGGTTTCGTAGGTCTCCACCGAATAATAGACGGCAAAGATGCCGCAAAAGTAGGTGACGAGGTCGCGCTCAAGGTACAGTGATGCGAGATAGAGAAGGAAAAAAGCGTACTTGGAGCGGATGAATCGACGCAGCTCCACCCCGAGTTCGTTTGCGTATATGACCAGGCCGATGAAGGCGACATAGGACGCGGCAAAGAGGACCATGGCCGGTCCCCATGCATGGATATGATAAATGGCCGCGGCCGGGAGGAAGACGACCCCGAGCTGGTCGGCCACGATGTCAACCAGCAGCCCGCCCGGGTGTGGGGTGCTCAGCTTGCGGGCCAGGGGGCCGTCGAGACCGTCGCAGAGCACGTATAATGCCATGAAGAGCGTGGCCAGTCCGGCCTGGGAGGGCGGCATGAGCCCGGCCAGGATCAGAAAGGCGACCCCGGCGGCGGATATCTGGTTGGGCGTAACGTCGTGCCCCGCCAGTAGATTGGTGAGAGGCGCGAACATACGGTCCCGGATGCTGGCGAAGGTCCGCTGCCTCGCCCGCTCGTCGTCGTTGAAATAATCCATGGCGTCACATTGTTTCGATATGGGGGGAGAAAACCGTTCAGCCTGTTTCGGTCCCCTTGAGATGGAGCAGGCCATGCCTTCTGCACGGATGAGGTCTTCCCCCCGAGTGAGCGATTATTATTGAAAATGTTCATTAAGACTACGATTTTGTCAAGGAGGAAGAGGCATTCGACAGGGGGGACCTTGCAAATGCCCTATCGAATTATAACGTGTGATCTATTGAAATTGCGCAGTTGCATGATAGGGTAGATGGAATATCAAACTCTCAATCCCGGAGGAAGGTCCATGAGAAGGCTTTCAGGAGTACTGGCTGCGCTGGTTGTCTGCTTCCTGCTGACGGCCGGTCCGTCGATTGCTTATGAGGTTCCAAATGAAATCGTCATCAAGCGGCCGGCCAAGAACAAACCGTTGTCCGAGTGGGTGGGGCCAGTGACGTTCCCCCACGGAATG
>CAMYLL010000142.1 GCA_947259235.1 uncultured Pseudodesulfovibrio sp.
GCTGGGCAGTACCTCGAAAAATGTCCGTCCGCCGTTGGAGGTCGGCACCATGCCCGTGTGCTTGTAGAGCATGGCCGCGTAATGGCGTTTGCGGCCCCGGTCCGGCGAATCCATCCAGTAGATGGCGTTGTCGAAATACATGAACGGCTCGCCCTGCAGGGTGTGAAAGAACTGGGCACCGTTGGCGGTGAACCAGTCGTAAGCGGCCTCGGCGGCCAGTGTGTAGTCGGGAGCGCCGTTCTCCAGTTCCGTGTCGATCAGCACCTCGTCGACCCGGGCGCGGCATGATCCGGGCATCGCGCCGGACATCCGCTTGGCCTTCTTCTTTTCGTTGCGGAACTCGACCTTGCGGTCCTTCTGGATGGCGCGGATCTGCTCTTTCAGGGTGGCCATCGAAACGCCACCGCCGATGCGCTCCTGCACAAGCTTCAGCAGGCGGGCCTGTTCCAGCGGCGACTGCTCGGAAATCTCCCCCAGGATCGGTTCGAGCAGACGGTTGCGTTCCTCCTCTTCAGCGCCCTCGGGTAGCGAGCGCACGCCGAACTCGATGGGCGTGCTGGCTTCGGCGAGCAGGCGTTCGAAATCCTCCCGGGTATGCCCGGCGGCAATGTAATCGTTGACGTCGATCTTGGCGGTGGCGAGAAGCGCCTCGGCTGACTGGATTTCTTCGGCTGGACGTCCCGCCAGCAGCTTGGCCAGTTCCTTCGGCCCCACGCTCGCCGTCAGGCCGAAGCGTTCGGCCAGCTCCTGCCGGGCCGAGAGCTGTGTCTCCGACAAGGGCAGCGTCACCAGGCGAGTGTCGATCTTGTGTTCGGCCAGGGTGCGGGCGGTTTGCAGCGCCCCCTTGAGACCGGCCTGGGAGAGCTCGTTGTCCTGGCAGATGTAGACGGTTTCGACGCCGCGCAGCTTGGGGATCAGGCGCTCCCAATCGGCTGCCCGGATGCGGACGGTGACCGGCGATACAGTTGGCAGGCCCAGTTGCATCAGCGCCAGGCAATCGGTCACCCCCTCGGTGATGATCACCTTGCCGGGCCGGGCCAGCAGACAGTCCTCGTTGAACAGCAGCGCGTTGTTGATGAAGTCTGCGACGTAGGGCCGCTGGTGTTCGTCATGAACCGGCAGTTTCTTGTATTTCCCTTGCTCCCAGCCCACGTCCGGGGTCCACGGCGTCTTGCGGCCGATCATGAACACTACCCGGCCACGGCTCCAGTAGGGAAAGACGATGCGGCGCTCGAAAAATGGCGTCAGGCCGTCCTGGCTGGTGGGACGGAAAGCGCCGGTCGCGGCGAGCTCCCGCTTGGAAAAACCGTCCTCACCCCCGGTCAGTTGGGCGACCGCGCCGGACGCGTTGTCCGCGTAGCCGATCAGGAGATCGTCGATGGTCTCCTCGCTCAGGGCGTATTTGGATTTCAGCCAGTCGAGGACCTCCGGCGACTCTTTGAGTCTGGCGTGGTAAAGCCTGGCCAGCGAGGTCAGCGCGTCCTTGACCCGCAGTTCGAAGGCACGGTCGGCCTCCGTCTGGGCGAGACGCTCCTGGCTGAGGCCATAGCGCGACAGCGGCGGCAAGCCCGCCTTCTTGGCGAGATAGTCCCGGGCCTGACGGTGGCTGTCCGGCATCGGACCGGATTGCCCGGCGGTGACCGAGCCCGTCTGAATGAACTCCACGAGCTGCAGCACATCACCGCCGACTCCGCAGCCGAAGCAGTACCAGCCCTGCTTATCGAGCATCACGTGCAGCGACAGGCGCGACTGGCTCTGATGGTTGGGGCAGTCGCACATCAAGCGCTGGCCGGTCTCCTGGGTGATCCGTCCCGGCAGGAGTTCCCGGACCACGTCACCGATGTCCATCTCGGTGACGAGCCGGTAATACTCCCTGACGTTATCCGTTCCGCCCATACTCATTCGGCCTCCGCGACACGGGCGAAATCGGCATCCGCGTGCTGGGCGGCGTCCAGAAACAGGGGCAGAAAGGTCCGGCGGTCATCCACCTGGCAACGCTTGGCGCAGTTCTGGATGCCCCAATGGTCACCCAGGACAATGGCGGTGCGCCGGGCACGAGTCACCCCGGTGTAGAGCAGATTGCGGTGGTGCATGAAGGAATGCGCCTTGTGAACCACCACCACGGCGCAGGGGAATTCGGAACCCTGGGTTTTGTGGATGGTGAGCGCATAGGCGAGCTGCAGGTCCTGCAGGTCGGGCGAACCCTTTGCCAGCTCCACCGGCATGCCGTCGAAGTCGATGACCAGGGTGCCGTTTGCGAGGACATCGACCACATAGCCGATGGCACCATTCATCACGTTCAGGTCGTAGTTGTTCCGGGTCTGGATCACCTTGTCGTGCTTGAGAAACGGGGCGCGGCGGCCCATGGCGACCGGCGGCACCTCGGTGTTCCAGAGTTTGCGCTGGATGAGCCGCTGCAGTTCCTCGTTCAATTCCTTGGTGCCGAGCGGCCCCTTGTGGGTCGGCGTCAGCACCTGCACGTCCTTGATGATGTCGAAACCCAGGGCATCGAGCCGCTCCTGAAACAACTCCAGCAGGAACGAGCGTGCCGCCATCGGGTCGGTGAACTGATCCACCAGATACCAATCCCGGCATCCGCCCACCGACGCCTCGCTGGTCTTGCGCACCTCGCCCTTGAGAACGGAGGTGCAGTTCTCCTTGAGGACGCCAGCCTGGCGCACGACCTTGTCGAGGATGACCGTGGGGATGACGCGTGTCTGGATCAGATCGCGCAGGATGTTCCCTGGTCCCACCGGCGGAAGCTGGTTGTGGTCTCCGACCAGCAGCACCGTGGTCCGCGACAGGTCGACCGCCTCGAACAGGTGCCAGGCCAGCGGCACGTCGACCATCGAAAACTCGTCGACCACCAGGACGTCGGCATCGATGGGGTTCTCCTTGCTGCGCGAGAAGCCCTTGCCGTCATAACCGAGCAGGCGGTGGATGGTGGTGCCGCTGCGACCGCTGACTTCCTCCAGGCGCTTGGCCGCCTTACCGGTCGGCGCGGCGAGCACGACCTCCAGATCGCTCTCCTCGCAGATGGTGTTGATGACCGAAATGGTGTAGCTCTTGCCCGAACCGGCTCCCCCCGAGATCAGGCTGATGCTGTGCTGGAGGGCCGAGCGGACCGCGTCGAGCTGCTTCTCGTTCAGCGTCGCCGCGCAGCGCCGAATCAGGGCATCGAGTTTCTTGACAGAGTGGAAATGCGGGTTGGGTGTTTCGGCCTGGCCGAACAGCGAGGCCAACTCCCGCTCCATTCGGACGATCTCCGGCAGAGCGACCACGAAACGTCCGCCGTGGGAATCGCAGGCAAGCGCCTGTTCTTCGATGAGCGCGTCGAGGGCGCTCTCGATACGAACCCGGCTGTCCAGGGCATCCATGACCAGCAGCAGATTGGCCTGGTCGACCAGATCCTCGTATTCGATCCAGCAGTGGCCATTGTCCAGGGCTTCACGGACGCAGAAATTCAGCCCGGCCCGGATACGAGGGGTATGGTCCTTGGGGGTTCCCAGCTTGCGGGCAATCTTGTCGACCTTCTTGAAGCCGAATCCCCGGATCTCCCGAATGAGGATGTACGGGTCTTCTTTCAGGATATCGAGGCAGTTGCCGCCGAGTCTTTCGACCAGGGTGGTGACCTGATGATGGGTCAGGCCGAATGCCGACAGCCAGGCCATGACGGTGTTGACGCTGCGGTTTTTCAGCCATTCGTCACGAAGACGATGCGCAGAATCCTTGGGCAGGCGGGCTGCGAGCGTGATGCGCTCAGGGTCCTTCAGGAGGGTCTCTTCAAATGCATCGCCGAACGTCTCAACGATCAACCTGGCCTTGGCCGGACCAATGCCTTTGATCTCCGGATGGTTGGCCAGATAGTGGACCAAACCCTCCGGATCGAGCTCAAGGTCGTGCTCCATACCATCAACCTTGAACTGGCGGCCGTACTTGGGATGGGTGGACCACGTCCCGAGCAGAACCACAGGCTGATTCTCTCGGGCGAACAGGTTGCCCGCGAACTGAACCTCTTCCCCGGTTGGGGTGAGTAGACGGCCAGCGGAAAACTTCGGTCCGGCATAGTAGACGCGCTCTATTCTTCCCCGGAGTCGCGCCGGGGTACTCTCATTTCTTTTTGGCATTTCGCGATCCTCCGGTGAAAACGTGTCAAAAACTCCTCGACAAAACGGCAGGCGGCCTGCCGATCCGAGCAGAAGTAGACGGGAACACCGAAGTCGACGACGATGGAGGCGACCGTTCCGATCAGCGCATGCGGGTGGGCATCGCTGCGGTATCGGCCATCGACCAGATCGCGGAAATTGCACTCGACAACCACACAGGCAGCCTCGAAGGCGGAGAGCTTTTGCAGCTCGCGGTGGAACCGCTTGCGCCCACGGATGACGGTGGAAACGAAATCCGTCATGGATTTGCGCTCCACCGCCACCCGGTCTTCAAGACCGACCAGTGAGTAGTCACCGGCTGGCAGCGCCTTACGGACCGCCGAAACCTTGTCGGCATCGAAGCTGTAGGGCTCCTGTTCGCGGGTATCGATGACAACGGTGATCCGGTCCATCATCAGAACGGAACCATGTCGTCCATGGCCGCGCCGGGAGCCCCGACATCGTCGGCAAGAACAATGCGACGGTTGAGGTAGATGTTTTCGTTTTCACCGCGAGTGCGCTTGGTCACCTCCAGTTTGACGTTGAGAAGCTGTTCGAGTTGGCCGGGAAGATCGGAGAGCCGTTGAAGCTGCAGCCCGCAGGTGAAAAGGTCCTGCTTGAGCCACTTGATGTTTTCATTGCTGGCCATGACGTTATTGCGCCACAGCAGGCGTCCCTTGTGGCTCGGCGCGAGAATGCGCAGCGTCCATTTGAGCATGGGGTTGCCCGAGGTCTGGGCGCGGGTCAGTTCGACCCGGTCGACATTGACCTGGTACTTGCCGTCGGGAACGGCCTCGAACTCACGTTCCTCGACTTCAGCAGTTTCGAAGGCGTCATCGAACTGCGCCAGGTCGAGGTTGCTGTTGGATTGGTTTTCGTACTGTTCCATGGTCGGATCTCCTTACTGTTGAGGTTTCGCCGCCGCACTCGCGGTCGGCTCCGGCTTCGACCGTGCGGCACTCGCCGCAGCTACGGTTGCCGTGCTGTTGAACGCTTTTATGAAGCTCATAAAATCAAGGGGGATGACTTCGGGGAGTCGGCCGGTGCGGTCACCGGCGTCGTAGTTGGGACTGGGCTTGGTGCGCATCACGCGCTGCCAGACCGGCTTGCCGTCCTCGCCGGTTTTCATGTCCAGATCGCAGAACAGGATCAGGTCCACCAGCCCGGTAACCAGCTTCCGCGCCTTTTCCGGCAGCGTCGGCACGATGCGGGTGTGTTTGCCGGTCCGGGTCTCGATGTCCCGTTCCTGGGAGTGGGAGATCAGGATCAACCCATAGGGCAGGAAGGCGAGCTTGTTGATGACGCGCTGGAACTCGTTGTTGATCAGCGCGTAGCCCTTGCCGTAGCCCAGGTCGGATTCGTGCTCGATCTTGAATTTCTTGCAGACGTAGTCCGAGCACATCTTGTAGGCGTTATCCACCGTGTCGACGACGATGGTCTTGAACTCGTGCTTGCCCTCGGCGATTTCGGCGCAGGCCTGCAGAAGGTCGTCCCAGCAGGTGATCGGGGTCTGGAACACCTCCAGGGCGTTCAGACCCGGCTCGGTCGCCAGGAACAGTGCGTCATTGGCCTTGGAGCACCAGGTGCTCTTGCCGATCTTGCTCGGGCCGTACACCAGGGCGGTGAGGTCCGAGAGCGTGTGTTTGGGTTTGCTTTTGGTCTTGGGAAGCATGGCTTCGTCTCCTTATGGTTGGGATTTCAAAACACCGGAGCGGCGTCTTCACCGGCTCCGTCCCGCAGCTCTTCGTGCGGGGCGATCCGTTGGAAATGGTTTTCGATGACGTTGGGGTTGCCGCCCGAGCGGCAGAGCTGGAAGTAGGCGCAGGGCCTTCCGTACTGGAAGCAGTAGCTGGTGTTGCGGTAGAAGGTGTTGCGCCGACGGGCGTCGAGCATGGCCTTGGAGAGTTCCCACAGCTCCGCCCGCAGTTCCTCGAACTGGTCGCGGGAGATGTAGAGCACCTCGCGGTGGAACATGCCCGGCTCGAGGTACTTCTCCTGGAGCCGCTGCTGGAAGGTTTCGTCGTCCTCCGGCAGCTTGCGCTTGGCGCTGCTCTTGCCGGTTTTCGACTTGGCGATCAGTTCGTCTCGGCGGGCTTCGTATTCAGCTTCGGTTTCACCCTTGCCCTGGCGCAGCCGGGCTTTGACCAGGACGTTGTAGATGATGCCGCTGACCGTGATGCCGAGGGTCTGCTCCAGGTACCAGGCGTAGAGGATGATCTGGAAATCGGTCCACAGCCGCTCCAGGTAACTGGCATCGATCTGCGAGGCGGTTTTGTGTTCCAGCAAGAAGTACTGGCCATCTTGACGGACGATGCCGTCCACCTTCCCGGCGAGAATGAAACTGCGCGAGGTCGCGCCGGTCGCCGGGTTGACGATGGGACCTTCGAAAGTCTTTTCGAGCGCGACGACCTCGAACTCTTCGGCCGGGTAGTGTTCCGCATAAGCGCTCATCATGGCCCGGGCGAGATGCCAGTCGGCCTGTTGATGATCGTCCTGAGCCCGGTTCGGATAGGTCCGGTCGATGTGGTCGAGGACCTTGGCCAGATCCCGCTCGCCGTGCCAGCACTCCAGGCAATCGTGAATGACCGAGCCGAAGGCCAGATTGGGGTCGCGCTCGAGCGGCACCAGCTCATCGATGTAGCGCCATTTGCAGGCCATGCGGCAGTTGCGGAACAGCCGCCACATGGAATAGGTGGTGGTCATCAGCTCGC
>CAMYLL010000143.1 GCA_947259235.1 uncultured Pseudodesulfovibrio sp.
AGCTGGCCGCGGTCGTGGCTCTGCGCCACCACGAATGGTGGAACGGAAGCGGCTATCCGCGCGGACTGCAAGGGGAGGAGATAGAATTGATGGCCCGCATCGTCATGCTGGCGGACGTCTTCGACGCCCTGGGCAGCGAGCGGCCCCATAAGAGCGCCTGGCCTCTGGATGATGTCTTCGCATTCGTTGAGGAGAACCGTGGCACCATGTTCGACCCGACCCTGGCCGACCTGCTGCTGGCCAGCAAGGAGGAGTTCGTGGCAATCCGCAGACGGTTTGAAACCCCGAGCCCAATCACTTCTTGAAGGCGCAGACCCCCTCGTCGCCCATGAGATACTCGACGACCTTCTCCAGGGGGAGCGGTCTGCTGTAGTAGAATCCCTGGATGCTGCTGCACCCGAAGGTTTCGAGCAGGTCGAGCTGCTCCCTGGTCTCCACCCCCTCGGCCACCACGCCTATGCCCAGCGTCTGTGCCATGAGCACCACGGTCTGGACAATCTTGGCATCGGACTCATCCTCCGTGATGTCACGGATGAAGGATCGGTCGATCTTGAGCGTCGTGATGGGGAACGTCTTGAGGTAATAGAGCGAAGAATACCCCGTGCCGAAGTCGTCGATGGCTATGGAAATGCCATGCTCCACCAGCCGGTCGAGCTTGGCCTTCGAGGACTCGATGTTGGTCATCAGGGTGGACTCCGTTATCTCAAGCTCCAGCCGCGATGGGGGCAGTCCGTTCTTTTCGAGCCGGGCCATGACCATCTCGACCAGGTCTTCCTGACCAAACTGGATCGGCGAGAGATTGACCGCCACGGAAAGCCCCACGCAGCCTATGCCGTCAAGTACCTGCATGGCCTTGCAGGAGGCGTCCAGCACGAACTCGCCAAGGGGCACGATAAGCCCCGTCTCCTCGGCCATGGGGATGAAATCCGCCGGGCTGACCACTGTTCCGTCCGGCTTGACCCACCTGACAAGGGCCTCGATGCCGGACACCGTGCCGGACTTCAAGTTCACCTTGGGCTGGAAATAGACCGTGAATTCGCGCTCCTTGAGGGCCCGGCGCATGTCGTTTTCCAGCTTGAGCCGCTGGGATATGCGCTCGCTCATGTCCTGTGTGAACAGAAAATACGAGTTTTTCCCCTTGGCCTTGGATTGATACATGGCCATGTCCGCGTTCTTAACCAGCTCGGCTGGCTCCTGGCCATCGCCCGGATACAGGGCCACGCCGATGCTGGGCGTGACGAAAAGCTCCTGCCCCTTGATCACAAACGGCTCGTCAAAGGCACGCAGCAGCCGCTCGGCCAGTTCCACAACCTCGCGCTCCTCATGGACATCCACCACCATGACCAGGAACTCGTCGCCGCCCAGCCGGGCCACGGTGTCCTCGTCGCGACAGAACTCAAGAAGCCGGTGGGCAACGGCCTGGATGAGCATATCTCCCCTGGCGTGCCCGAGCGAGTCGTTGATTTTCTTGAAGTTGTCCAGATCAATGGAAAAGACCACAATCCGCGTTTCGGTGCGGTTGGCATGGGAGATGGCCATGCTCAGACGGTCAAGCACCAGCACCCGGTTCGGCAGCCCGGTCAGGGAGTCGTGATATGCCTGATGCACTATCTGCTCGTCCTTGAGCTTCATGTCGGAGATATCGTGAAACACGGCCACGAAGTTGCTCACTTCGCCGTTGTCGTCCTTGATGGAGCTGATGCTGAGAATCTCCGGGTACGACTCGCCGTTCTTGCGCCGGTTCCATATCTCCCCGTGCCAGGACCCCTGGGCCTTCAGGCGGGTCCACATCTCGCCGTAGAAGTCGGGCTCGTGCCTGTCGGATTTGAGCACCCGGGGATTTTTGCCGATCACCTCCTCCGGCTGGTAGCCGGTGATGGTGGCGAAGGCGGGGTTGACGGCCACGATGACGCCGGACTTGTCGGTAATGGAGATGCCCTCCAGGGCGTTCTCGAAGACCTTTTCAAAAAGCTTGAGCTGCTGCTCGGTGCGGATACGCTCGTCGATCTCGCCGCGCAGCTCGTCACGAAAATCTTCCAGTTGATTCATGTAGCTGTTGAAGTGGGTGGACAGCTCGCCCACCTCGCCGTAGGCCCCTTCGTCTGCCCGAATGCTCAGGTCTCCCTTGTTCGCATCCCGCATCCGCCCCATGAAACGGGTCAGCGGCTTCGTGATGGACACGCCCATGTAATAACTCAGAGGCAGGATAAGGAGCACGGTGAGCAGGATTGAAAACACGATGATGTTGCGCAGGCTCTCCAGGGGGCGGTAGACCTCGTCGAGATAACTGGATGAAGCCACATACCAGTTGAGCTCGGGGAGGAACCTGAAGAACATCATCTTCTCGCGGGCCACCTCGCTCCCCGGGTCCGTCCACCAGTAGGTCAGTTCACCATTGCGAAGTTGTCGCATCTCATCGAATATGCTGCGATTCGCGGCCTGCTTGGAGGCGGCGACGTTGCCCACCATCCAGGGGTGTATGACCATCTCGCCGTTGCCGTCCATGATGAAGGCATAGCCCGTTTGTCCGATCCTGAATGCCTCGACCCCGGAGCGAAAATCCTCGACGCTGATGAGGGAGTTGAACTCCTCCCGATAGGAAGAGGCGGAAATGATCCAGTCCCACGGCTTGAAATACGCCATGTACAGAGCCTTGGACCGTGCCCTGACTTCGCCGGGGTTGGCCCACTCGTATTCCATGTATCCGTTCAGCCGCTTGGTCTGCTCCCGGCTGATCCACTGCCCGGCCAGGTTCTGGCCTTCCAGCCGGACGTTGGGGTGGACGTCCACCACGCCCTTGGCTGTGATCACGTAGATGTAGCCGGTCTCGCCGATGCTCTGGCTCAGCAGGATTTCCCGGGCGAGGGCCTTGGCATGCGCCTCGGTCATGCGGCCCTCCCGCGCATCGTCCGCAAGCCCGGCCACGATGTCGCGGTTCTTTTCCGCAATGGCTCGCAGCCTGTTGCGAACCGAAACTTTGGCCGCGGTCTCCACCATGTTGCGCACGGCTTCGGTGGAGGAAATCAGTTCGCGGTGGATGTTCTCGGCCACCATGTCCCGGACCACGGAATAGACCACGCTCCCGAAAACGGCCATGGCGAGGACGAAGAACACCGAAAAAAATGCCATCAGGCGATATTTGATGCTGAGCTTTTTGAACAAGATGAAGACGCCTATTGCTGTTTTCAAGTGTGACACCGTGCTCGTGCAGAGCAATCATACCCTCACGTCAAAGCAATACTCTAAGGCGGAATCCCGTTCATTGGAAGTATATTATGCCGATTTCGTGGCGGGGTCGCCGCCGGGGGGGGCGTCAGCCGCCGATGGAGGCCATGCGGGTCTTGCAGACCCCCTGCCCGGCCATGCGCTCCAGGAGTTTGTATCCCATGGGCTTGTGGCGGCTGGCCCGGGTGATGATCCGCTCAACGGCGGGGATGCCCAGGCGCGGATGCCGGAGAACGGGGCGAAGGCGGTAGACCTTGTCCGAGAAAAGACAGGTGCGCAGGTTGCCGTCGGAGGTCAGACGCAACCGGTTGCAGGTGTCGCAGAAGTGGTTCGTATAGGGCGAGATGAGCCCGATGCGGCCCTTGCCTCCGTCAATATCGTACATGCGGGCCGGACCGCCGATGACACCGCCCGCATCGGGTGACGGCGTCAACTTTGCCAGGGCTTGGGCCTGAGCCAGGATGTCCTCGGCCTTCCAGACAGTCTGGTCGTTCCACCCGGTCTCAAGCCCCACGGGCATGAACTCGATGAAACGCATGTCCAGCGGATGGTTGCGCGCGAAATCCACGAAGGCAGACAGTTCGTCGTCGTTGAACCCCTTCATGGCCACGGCGTTCACCTTGACATCCATCCCTGCATCCAGGCAACGGTCTATGTTGTCCCTGACGGTGTGATAGAGATCGTGCCCGGTTATGCGCAGGAACTTGGCCGGATCAAGGGTGTCCAGCGAGATGTTGATGCGGCGGATGCCCGCCCCGGCCAGTCGGGCGACATGGTCGCCGATGAGCGTGGCGTTGCTGGTAACGCACATGTCCACGCCGGGAAAGCGGTGAGCCGCGGCGATCATGAACTCAGCGAAATCCTTGCGCACGAACGGCTCGCCACCGGTGAAGCGAAACTTGATCACGCCCAGCCGGGTGGCCATGTCCATCAGATCCAGGATCTCCTCGTAACGGAGGATATCGGGATGAGGAATGAACTCTCTTCCCTCTCCGGCGCAATAGGTGCAGCGCAGGTTGCAGCGGTCCGTGACGCTGACCCGCATATAGCTGGCCTTGCGGCCATGGCCGTCCGTGAGCAACTTATGCATTGTTGCTTCCGGCTGCGAACACCTCCCGCTTGGTCACGGCCTCGGCCTTGACCCTGTCGAGAAAGTCGGCCAGCGCGGCCTTGACGTTTTCACGAATATCTCCGGCGACCACGAGAAACAGCACGTCGTCTCCAGGCTGCATCAGCCCGCCGTTGGCGTGGGCCAAGGCTCGGAAAATCCCCTCGCGGGCCTCGATGTCCTTGCGGATGCTCTCGATCTTTTCCAGATCGGGCGTCACTTCAATGGCCGTCACCTCGGCATGGTCCTTGCGGGACCAGCCGCGCACGACGCCGTTGTGTACCAGGAGCATGCCCACGTTGTCGGCAAATCCCGGCTCCTGCTTCAAATCCGCTATGGCTTTATTGATGTCCATCAGGTCTCCCTGGTTATCATGTTCCGCGATTTCTTTGCCTCATTGAGCAATAAGCACTCCGAAGAGGCGGGGCAACCCCCCGGCATTTGCCCGCGTTCCGGCACTGGCTGTGGCTGCATGAACGCCCGCCGGAATAATAATACCAAAAACGGTCAGATCGGCTATGATTGAATCGAACTCCCGGGAGTCGTCATTACACAGGCACCACTCGACCGGGAATGGTCCGCCGCGCACAACCCGAACAGGTTGTCACGATCGCCCGAAACGCTGCCGGAAACCCTCCACACACAGGCAGCTTCGGGACGCCCGGCCCCGGCCGGGCACGGCGGATATCCTGTCTGGGGCCAGGGTCAGCTTCCGGTCGTCGCGCCGGGACCGCCTGGCCCCATCTCATACATCCATGAACGGCTCAAAGGCTAGAGCGACTCCAGCACGTCCAGCACCTGATCGATCAGCACGCGCGGAGTGGATGCGCCCGCAGTCACTCCTATCCGGCTGTAGTGGTTCAGGGCCTCGGTATCCAGATCGGCCGCCGTCTCAACATGGCTGCAGGGCGTGCCCCGCTCGACGGCCACCTGGGCCAGCCGCCGGGTGTTGCCGCTGTTGAGGCCGCCCACCACCACCATGAAATCCACTCGGTCCGCCAGCTCGCTGGTCTCGCTCTGGCGCAGCTTGGTTGCGTCGCAGATGGTGTGGAGCACGGTGACGTCGAGGTCTGGGTCCTGCTCAAGCCGCCGGGCCATGGACTCGAACAGGGTGCGGTCCTGCGTGGTCTGCGCGGCCAGGATGTATCTGACCCCCGGAACCAGGCTCAGATCGTTCAATTCCTCTTCGGAGCCGAAGACATGGTGGCCGTTGCCCGCATAGCTGACCAGCCCGCGCACCTCGGGGTGATCCGCCTCGCCATAGAGCAGCAGCACCTCGCCGTCGACGGTATACCTATCGATGAGCAGCTGGGCCTTTTTCACCCGGGGACAGGTGGCGTCCTTGATGATCACGTCGCGCGCCCGCAGGTCCGCCTCCACCTGACGGGTGATGCCGTGGGCCCGAATGACCGCGTAGGCGCCGTCTGGCACGTCGTCGGGCCTTTCGGCGGTGACCACGCCCTGCTCGGCATAGCGGGCGAGCACCTGGGGATTATGGATGATGGGTCCTATGATATGAATGGGGCGTCCGCCCGGGGCGGCAACGAGCTTGTCCAGCCGTCGCAGGGCCATGTCGACCCCCATGCAAAACCCGGCCGTCTCGGCCAGAATAACTTCCACATCTCTCTCCTTGTCAGTGCGTCCCATCACCCCGGACGGGAATACGGTAAGAATCAGATTCCGCTTGACTTGCCAGCAAATATCGAAGACAGATATTCAAACAAGCGTTTAAAAAGAGCGTCCCGGGACTCGGTCGCCACATATCATTAATGAACGAAAAAAACGACGTCAACACAAAAGACGCACTTCTGGCCGCAGCCATAGGGGTTATTGCGGACAAGGGGTTCGACGCGGCCACGGTCCGCGACATATGCGGACGCGCGGGGGCCAACGTCGCGGCGGTCAACTACCACTTCGGGGGCAAGGACGCCCTGTATGTGGCCGTGCTCAGGGAAGTCTTTCCCAAGGGCGAGTACAACGGCTCGGCCAGCAGCTCCGCACCACCCCGGGAGCGTCTGCACGCTTTTCTGAGCAATCTCGCCAGCGAGATATACGAACGGGGCAACGGTCTGGTCGCCCAGCGCTGGGCCATCTTCCTGCGCGAGATGGCAAAACCCAGCCCCAATCTCGACTTCATCGTCCGGCGGCAGGTGCAGCCGCGCGCCGACGAACTGCGGGACATCATCGTCTCCATTCTGGGCCCGGACACCCCGGAGCAGGTACTGGCTTTCGCCAGCTCGAACATATGGGCGCTGGCCCTCGACCACCTGCTGACCCAGTCCATCCTCGACCGCCTCTCGCCCCAGCGGCCGACGGTACACGGGAACATGGAGGACTTCGTCAACCATCTGGTCACTTTTTCCCTTGGCGGACTGCACGCCGTCAAGGGGAGTTCGTAAGGTCGGAAACCGGGGTCACCCTCCCTTGACCACAACCCGGTTTCCTGCGACCTTCCCCCATTGGCGGGGGGGATCATCCCCGGATG